>DMIX01000350.1 GCA_003451975.1 Propionibacteriaceae bacterium | reverse complement strand
CCGTTGGGGCTTGGACGCCGGCTACGAGGTGCTCGTCGAACACGACGCCGACGGTTCCCATCAACCGGAGTATCTGCCCGCCATGCTGGCACGGCTGCAGACCGCCGATGTCGTGAAGGGCTCCCGTTACATCAAGGGTGGCGCAACCGAAGGCTGGCCGCTGCATCGCGAACTCCTCAGCCGTGGCGGCAACCTGTGGACGCGTGCCTGGCTCGGTATCCCGGTCAAGGACGCCACCGGTGGCCTCGCCGCCTGGCGGGCGACGACTCTGCGCGGGCTTGACTTGGATGCCGTCGAAGCCGCTGGCTACGGCTTCCAGGTCGATCTCATCTGGCGGGCGATTCGCTCCGGCTACACCGCCGCGGAGATTCCGATCACCTTCGTTGAGCGAGAACTCGGTGATTCCAAGATGAGCGGCGCAATCGTCGGCGAAGCCATGCTGCTCACCACCCGCTGGGGCATCAAGTACCGGACGGGACAGGTGACCTCCCTGTTTCACCGACGCAAGGAAATCTCGAAGTGAGTGAATCGCGGCCCAACCCCTACCGGATGCTGTTGCTGCTCTTCGTCCTGGTCTTCATCCTGATCTCGGTGGCCGAGGTGTGGCTGCTCACCGTGGTCGGCGGGACCATCGGGGTGGGTTGGATTCTGGCCATCCTGCTGCTGGAGGCCGTAGTCGGTGCACTGTTGCTGCGACACGAGGGCAGCAAGTCCTGGCGCGCTTTGGTGGCGGCGTATGAGGCAGGACGGGTCCCGACCGGCCAACTCGCCGATGCCGCACTGGTGCTCGCGGGCGGCATCATGCTGATCCTGCCTGGGTTCTTCACCGACATCATTGGCTTGATCTTCTTGCTGCCCTTCACCCGTCCCTACGCCCGAAAGACGGTCGGCTGGGTCGTCGCCCACAGCGCACTGCGCGACGCACCGCGCGGGTCAACGTTCCCATCAGCGCCGCGGCGCAGCCCCCGTGATCCGCGGGTGGTCCCTGGTGAGGTCGTCGATCAACCACCCGCCCCGAAACCCCCGGCATCGCCGGGGGAGCGGGAATTGGGCTAGCTCAGTCTTCGCTGCGAATCTCGTCCAAACGCTCGGCGAGCAGATCCTCGAGTTCCTCGATTGATCGCCGTTCCCGCAACATGTCCCAATGGGTGCGCGGCGGCTTGGTCTCCTTCTGTTCCGGCTCGACGCCATCCGAGCGCCGTCCAGCAGCTCCACAACGCGGACACTCCCATTCGGTGGGCAGTTCCGCCTCTTCAGCGAAAACGACCTCGAAATGATGGCCGTTGGCGCAGTCGAAGCCGATTTCTTGGCGCGGAGCAAGCTCCACCGTGCTCGGGTCGGCGTGACTCTTCGCGCCCAGTCCCGATCCTCGCAATGCTCTATCAGCCATATCGTCCTCCGACACTCAACATAGCGGCTGGGCCAAATCAGATCACTTTGGGTAACGCGTTACCTGCGTCCAAGATTCCCTTGCGCATGTTCACCCGACTGAGCAGGAGGCCGCCGATGACGAAGAAAATCACCAACGCGACCAGGGCCAGCCGGTAGGACTGACTGAACTGGAAGACCAGGGCGAAGGTCAGGGTGCCCAACCAACTCGTGCCACGCTCCATCGCCTGGTAGAAGCTGAAGTACTCCGATTCCTTCCCCAACGGGATGAGCTGGGAATACATCGAACGGGACAACGCCTGGGTGCCGCCCATGACCAGCCCGATCGCCGCGCCCAGTCCGATGAGGGCGCCGAAGATGCCGGACGGCAGCAGGAAGCCGACCGCGACCACCCCCAGCCAGATCACGATTCCGCCGAGCACCGTCTTCTTGGCGCCGAGTTTTGCGGCGACCCTCCCGAACAGCAGTGCCCCGGCGATCGCGACGAATTGAGTGACCAGGAAGGTGAGCATCACCTTGTCGGAGCTGAATCCCAATTCGAACTGGGCGTACAGGCTGGAGGAGACGATGACGGTCTGGATGCCGTCGTTGTAGAACAGGAAGGCCGCCAGGAACAGCAACGTCTGCGGGTAGTGCTTCATCTCGGCAAAGGTGTGGGCCAGTTGCGCGAAGGGGTTTTCGGCGGAAACCTCGGCGGGCACTTCCTTGGGCAGCTTGCGCAGGCCCAGCACGGGAATGATCGTGAAGGCCCCCCACCACAGGCCTGCGGACAGCAGACTGAGGCGAATCGCCATCTCGTAGGTGATGCCGAGCTGGGCGTAGAAGCTCATCAACAGGAAGTTGGCCACCAGCAGCGTGCCGCCGCCGACGTATCCGAAGGCCCAGCCGCGGCTGGAAACCCGGTCACGTTCGTCGGGTCCGGCAATGCGCACCAGGATCGAGTCGTAGACCACTACCGAGGCGCCGAAGCTGAAGGCGCCGATGATCATCAGCCAGGCGCCCAACTGCCAGTTGTCGCCGGCGAGGAAGAACATCAGGCTTCCGGCGATCGCACCGATCCAGGCTGAGCCGGCCAGCCACCGATGCGGATGGGGGGATCGGTCCACCAATGCACCGACGAACAGCAGCAGCACAGCCGAGATGATCGTGCTGAGGGTCGCCAGGAAGGGATGCAGCGCCCCGGGCAGTACCGGGAAGATCCCCAGCAGCATCACCGGGGTCTGGCAGACTGCGCCCGCTGCAAGGTCGGGGCAGGCGGCGTTGTTGGCGAGGCTGGTCAGGTAGGGCCCGATGATGACCGTGGCAGTGGTGGTGATGTAGGCCGAATTGGCCCAGTCGTACCAATACCAGGACCGTTGCATCTTCGTACTGCGCATGCTTACCCCTCCCAGAGGTCGCGGTCGATCAGAACCTTCTTCAGGACGCCGATCTCGTTGCTGACGATTCCATCCACGCCCAGGTCCAGCAGGCGTTCCATCTCGGCGCGGTCATCAACGGTCCACACGTGGACGGCACGTCCAGCGGCGTGGGCGGCGGCGATGACGTCTTTGCGCACCAGGGTGACCTTGTCGGCGAAGACTCGAGCCGGTACCTGCAGCACTGCGCCACTGCCCAATGGACGTCGTCGCAGGCCGAACCCGAAGCCGTACCAGGCCACCTCGACGGGCGAGGTGGCCGTGAGAACGTTGGGCGCCAAAGCTCGGAACTGGCGCAGCCGTCGGGTGGAGAAGGAGGCCACGCACACCCGGTTCTCCGCCTTGAGCTTCGCCAGCAGCGGCGGTAGCAGCAACACCGAGGCGTCGTCCTTCAGATCGATATTGAAAAAGGTCGTAGTGAACTCGGCGAGCAGTTCTTCCATCGAGGCGATGGGGTCGCTGCCACCGACTCGAACGTGGGCCAGTTCGGCCAGGGTCTTGCTGTTCACCGGACCGGACGCGTCGGTGACCCGCCCCAGCCCGGAGTCGTGGAAGGCGACCAGTTGCCCGTCGGCGGTGGCGTGCACATCGGTCTCTAGATAGCGGTAGCCCTCGGCGATTGCTTGGGCAAAGGCGTACCAGGTGTTTTCCCGCGGCCTGTCCTCGGCGGTCAGCCAGCCACCTCGATGGGCAAGGGCCTGAAATCTGCCGGCCAGATACGGATGCTGGGACTGCACAGCCGAACTCTAGGGCGTCCACCGCCCCCGACGGGAGCTTCCCAGCTATCCGTCCGGAAAACTTTGCGCCAACAGGTATCGATGCCAGCGACCCTAGGCTAGGGCCGGTTTCCGATAGCGTTCGGGGTTCCAGACTTATCAGTGAGGTTTACTTCGGTGTCCACCATCTTGTCGATCCAGTCCAGCGTCGCCTACGGCCACGTCGGAAACAGCGCCGCCACTTTTCCGCTCATGCGCCTGGGCGTAGAGGTGTGGCCGGTGATCACCGTGCATTTTTCCAATCACACCGGCTATGGGTCCTGGCGCGGCCCGCTGCTCGAAGCGTCCGACATCGCCGAGGTCGTTCAAGGGATCGATGAGCGTGGCGTGCTGGGCCGCGCGGACGCGGTGTTGTCCGGCTATCAGGGCGCCCAGGAAGTCGGTGCTGAGATTCTGAAGGCCGTCGAGCTGGTCAAGCTCCGCAATCCGAAGGCGATCTACTGCTGCGATCCGGTGATCGGCGACGTCGACCGGGGCGTCTATGTGCGTCCAGGGATTCCGGAATTCATGCGCGACCGAGTGGTGCCGGCCGCGCAGGTGGTCACCCCGAATCACTTCGAGTTGGATCTGCTCACCGGTCTCACCACGACGACCCTGCCCGAGGTGCTGCAGGCGGCCCACCGGCTGCGCAGCACCGGGCCTGAGGTGGTACTGGTCACGTCCACGCTGCTGGCCGACGCGCCGCCCGATCAGATGACGATGTTGGCCGTCACTGCCAACGGCGCTTGGCAGGTGGCCACCCCAAAACTGGACCGTTCGTTCACTGGCTCCGGCGACCTCACAGCCGCACTGTTCTTGGCGAATCTGCTGCAGGGTCTCGACCCCGGCGAGGCCATGGGACGCACTGCGGATGCGGTGTACTCACTACTCAAAGCCACCACTGACGCCGGTTCGGCGGAGCTACTGCTGGCTGCGGCACAGACACAACTTGTCGAGCCCAGCCACCATTTCGAGGTCGCCCGGCTGTCGTGACCCCGCCGGACCTCAGTCGCGGAAGACGTCCACTCGAGCGCCCAGAGCATTCAGCCGGTTGGGCAGATCCTCATAGCCTCGATTGATCACGTAGACATCGCGCAGCACGCTGGTGCCCTTGGCCGCCAGTGCTGCCAGCAACAGGCACACCGCCGGACGCAGCGCCGGGGGGCAGACCAGTTCCTGGCCGCGCCACCGAGTCGGTCCGGTGACCACGATGCGGTGCGGATCGAGCAATTGAACATCGGCGCCGAGCTTATTCAAATCGACCAAGTGAATGGCCCGGTTTTCGTAGACCCAGTCGTGGATCATGGTTCGGCCCTCGGCGACGGCCGCGATCACGGCGAAGAACGGCAGATTGTCGATGTTCAGGCCTGGGAACGGCATCGGATGGATCTTGTCGGTGGCCGCCCGCAGCTGCGAGGGGTACACCGTGACATCCACCAGCCGGGTCTGCCCGTTTTCCGCGCGATACTCGGGGGTGAGTTCGTAGCGCAATCCCATCTCGGCCAGGATCGCCAGCTCCACATCGAGGAACTCGATCGGTACCCGTTCGATGGTCAACTCCGAGCCGGTCACGATGGCCGCGGTCAGCAGACTCATCGCTTCGATCGGATCCTCCGACGGCGAGAAGGTGATGTCGGCCTCGATCCGGGAGCGGCCATGCACCACCAAGGTGGTGGTGCCGATACCTTCGACGCTCACCCCGATGTCGTTGAGGAAGAAGCACAGGTCTTGAACCATGTAGTTGCTGGAGGCGTTGCGAATCTCGGTGCGTCCCTCGTAGAGGGCTGCGGCCATCAGTACATTTTCGGTGACGGTGTCGCCGCGCTCAGTGAGGGTGACGCGGATCTCATCGGTGTCGACCGAGGCCACCTCGGCCCGATAGCTGCCTTTGGTGGTTTGCACGCTCAGCCCGAAATGGCGCAGTGCCTGCAGATGCGGGGTGACGGTGCGGGCGCCGAGATTGCAGCCGCCGGCGTAGGGCAGTTCGAAGTGCTGTTCAGAGTGCAGCAGTGGGCCCAGGAACATGATGATCGAGCGGGTGCGCCGGGCGGCTTCGGCGTCAATGGTGTCCAGCTGAAGGTGGTCGGGACGAATCAGTTCCAGTTCGCTCTTGTCCGCTGACCAGGTGGCCTTCATTCCAATGCTGGTGAGCACCTCCAGAATGCGATTCACCTCTTCGATCTGGGCCACGCCGCGCAGCACGGTGCGTCCGCGATTCAGCAGCGAGGCGCACAGCAGCGCCACGGCGGCATTTTTCGAAGAACGCACGGCTATGGAGCCATGCAGCGTCACGGGGCCATGCACTCGGAAGTTCAGCGGGCCGTTGCTGCCTGCTGATAGCAGCGGACTCTCCAGAGCCGTGGCGATCCTGTTGATCATCTCAAGGCTGAGATTCTGGCCGCCGGATTCGATGCGGCCGATAGCGCCTTGAGAGGTGCCCAACAGGCCCGCGAGCTCCTGTTGGGTCAGTCCTCTTTGTTTGCGTGCATCCCGAATCAGGGTGCCCACACTGCTGGGAAGAAGTTCGGTCACGGCTCGACGGTATCTCACATGAGAGATAAATGCACCCTTTGGGGTCGCTGTAGCGAAGACCTGCCAGCGGGGGAGCGCACGATTCTCGACGCGCCGGTCGCGTAGAGTGACCCCCATGACCGAAGAATTCGACGTGGTAGTGCTCGGTGCCGGCCCGGGCGGATATGTGGCGGCGATTCGTGCCGCGCAGCTCGGCAAGAAGGTCGCCATCATCGAGAAGCAGTGGTGGGGCGGGGTTTGCCTCAATGTGGGATGCATCCCGACCAAGGCCCTGTTGCGAAATGCCGAGTTGGCTCACGTCGTCACCAAGGAAGCCGACACCTTCGGCATCGAGGGTGAGGTCACGTTCAACTACGGTGCGGCCTTCCGGCGCAGCCGCCAGGTGTCCGACCGCATGGTCAAAGGCGTCCACTTCCTGATGCGCAAGAACAAGATCACCGAGCTCAACGGCTGGGGAGCCTTCACCGGGCCCAAGTCCATCACCGTCACTGGTGAGGACGGCAGCCAGACCGAGGTGAGCTTCACCGACTGCATCATCGCGGTCGGGGCCACCACCAAGATGTTGCCGAACACCCAGGTGAGCGAGCGGGTCTACACCTATGAGCAGCAGATCCTGGCCGACGATCTGCCGAAGTCGATCATCATCTGTGGCGCGGGGGCCATCGGCACCGAGTTCGCCTATGTGCTGGCCAACTACGGCGTCCAGGTGACCATGGTGGAATTCCTCGACCGCATCGTGCCCAATGAGGACGCCGAGATCTCCGCCGAGTTGACCAAGGCCTACAAGAAGCTCGGCATCACCCTGTTGACCTCGACCAAGGTCGACTCGATCGAGGAACTCAACGGTGGGGTGCGCGTCCAGGTCAGCCCGGCCGGCGGGGGAGAGGGCCAGGTTCTGGAGGCCGAGCGCGTCCTGCAGTCACTGGGTTTTGCACCACGGATTCAGGGCTACGGCCTGGAGAACACCGGCGTGCAGCTCACCGATCGCGGCGCGATCGCTGTCGACGACCACCTTCGCACCAACGTTCCTGGCATCTACGCCATCGGCGACGTGACGGCGAAATTGATGCTGGCCCACAATGCCGAGGCTCAGGGCGTGGTCGCCGCTGAGACCATCGCCGGGGTGGACACTCTGCCGATCAACTACGTCATGGTGCCGCGGGCCACCTATTGCCAGCCCCAGATCGGTTCTTTCGGCTACACCGAGGCGCAGGCCAGGGACCTGGGTTACGACGTCAAGGTCGCCAAGTTCCCCTTCAGCGCCAACGGCAAGGCGCATGGCCTCGGCGATGCCACCGGCTTCGTGAAGATCGTGGCGGATGCCCGCTACAACGAACTGCTGGGGGCACACCTCATCGGACCGGATGTCTCGGAGCTGCTGCCCGAGCTGACCTTGGCCCAGTTGTGGGATCTCACTGCCGATGAGGTGGCGCGCAACATTCACGCCCACCCG
>DMIX01000208.1:3761-8713 GCA_003451975.1 Propionibacteriaceae bacterium | reverse complement strand
CATTGAACAGCACATCGTCATTGAGATACAGGTAGTACTCCGAGAGCCCCGGAATGCGCTGCAACTGGGACTCGATGGCGTGGGAATTGAACGACGGCAGCACACTGGGGTCTTCGAAGATGTCGCGATGATCCACGATGACGACCCGAGACGATTTCGGGTCCAGCCAGGACGGCCGCTGCCGGTCGGTCACCAGGTAGATGGTTCGAATCCACGGTGCGTAAAGCTCCAAGGAGCGAAACGACGCTCGAAGCTCACCCCGATCCCGATACCGGGCAGGGGCCTGTGCCTCTGAGTCGGAGTCCGACTCCGGCTCGGCGGTGCCCTCGACGACTGCATCTCGACGGGCACACCATGCCGGATCGGAGTCATCGACCCACATGTAGACCGCATCGATGGGGAAGGCGACCTCCGAGGGATCCGGCTCGGCCAGGATCGCGGGGCGCGGCAGCGATGCCCCGTCCCAGCTCGGCACCTGCACCACCGGGATCGGGCTCAGGTCCTCGATCTCCTGTATCACCGCCTCGCGGTCGCGGCATACCAGAGTGCCCCGATCTGAAGGGTCCCACGGCACCACGCGGCAGGCCACGTAGTCGGGGAAGACTCGCCCCCATTGATCGTGGACGTACTGAAAGACATCGATGAAGGAAGCCGAGCCGAGCGCCGCCGGATCGAGGTCATCGACCAATGTCGGAACACCGATGGATGGCTTGGCTTTCAGATAGAGGGCCTCACCAGTGAACTCCCTCGAGACGGTCTGAACAGCCCGGGCGTAGTCACTGCGCCGCACGCCCCACTCGAAGACCCGCGACCCCAGTGGGTGGATGGCCCAGCATTCGATGCCCGCATCGGCGAAGAGCTGCTGACAGCGACGCGCAAGCTGCGCACTCTGATGCCACGGCTGCGCCGCCACCACGTCGCGGGCGACCACCTCTAGTCCATTGACCCGGACCACCGAGAATCCGGGCCTGCGGCGGTATTCGCTTCCCAGTGGCAACAGCCCGGGGCGCCTGAGCACTCGCCTGGCGAGCATCTTCAGCCCAGCCATCAACTCCGACATCGAGCCACCGCTTCTCTCGTCCTGATTCACACCGCAGCCAATCATAGGATCGCGTCCGGCGGAACAGTGCCGGGCGGCGGGCGGCGTTTCCTCAGCCGCCCAGACCGGCAGCCCTCGCCACCGCGGGATGATCGGTGAAGATCCCGTCCACGCCACGGTCAGCCAGCCGCAGCATCTTCTTCGGCGAGTTCACCACCCAGGCCCGAACCTTGAGGTGTCGGCGATGAGCCCGGATGATCCAGCCGGCGCCGTGCACCAGTCGCCGATCAGGGTGCACGGCGGTGGCACCCAAAGACACCGCGGTGCGTAGCGGACGCGCCAGTGGCCGGGTGTAGATCAAGCCCACTTCGGCGAGCGGTGCGAGGGTTGCGATGCGGCGCACCGAGGCGTGGCTGAACGAGGAGTAGACCACCATCTCCGACAGGCCGGCGGCGCCGACCGCGGCCAGCACGATCTCTTCCATGCCCGGATAGTCCAGCACCGAGTTCTTCAACTCGATGTTGGCCTTGATTCCGGCAGCGGCGACCAATTCCAACACCTCGGCCAGCTGCGGAATCCGCGCGTCGGCGAAGCCTTCCTGGCCGGCGGAGGCATCCAGCATCATCAGTTCGGCCACGGTGTGGTCTTTGACCCAGCCCTCGCCGTTGGTGGTTCGGCCCAGCGTTTCGTCATGAATGACCACCGGCTGCCCATCGCGGCTGAGCTGCACGTCGAATTCCAGGCCGTCAGCACCATCGTCGACGGCGCGCCGGAATGCGGCCATGGTGTTCTCCGGCGCCAACCCGCTCGCACCTCGATGGGCCCAGATCTCAACCACGCGACGCTCCCGCCTGCTCGTTTCCAGCCCCGATCCTAGAGGTGGTGTGGCATCGTCGGGCACGGTGACCGATTAGCCTCGTCCCATGACTTTGCGTCCACCCAGTGCGATTGACCTGATCGCCGAGCAGTTCAGTGCCGACTTTGCCGAACTCAACCCGGTCGAAGCCACCTTCGCAGGCCTGGCGGGCCATGACCATCAGCTCGGCGACTACTCCCCCGACGGACTCGCGGCCACCGCCGAGGTTCATCGTCGCGCACTGCGCGAACTGGCCCAGGCTCCGGTCGCCGACCCCACCGACCAGGTGACGCTGGCGGCGATGCAGGACCGTCTCGGTCTGGCCGTGGAGTTGTACGAGAGCGGAGCCTGGCATGCCGATCTGAATGTGATCGCCTCCCCCGTACAGACGCTGCGCGAGGTGTTCGACGTGATGCCCACCGACACGGCCGACGCCTGGGGCGACATCGCAGCCCGGCTGAGGCTGATCCCGCAGGCGTTGAGTGGTTACCAGGCGGCGCTGCGTCAGGCCGCCGCCCGGGGCCAAGTCGCAGCCCGACGTCAGGTCGAGGAGTGCATCGTCCAAGCCGCCGAGCTTGCGCAGCCCGACACCTCGTTCTTCGTGACTCTGGCGGCCACCGGCGCGGCCGGTGAGGTGGTGCCGACAGCACTGAGTCATGACCTTGCCGTGGCCGCAGGGCAGGCCGCGGCGGCCTATGGGGAGCTGGCCCAGTTCCTCGGCGCCGAACTGTTGCCCGCCGCCGACGTCGAGGACGCCGTCGGGCGGGATCGCTACCGCCTGCACTCTCGCAGCTTCGTCGGTGCCGAGGTCGACCTCGACGAGACCTACGCCTGGGGCCTGTCGGAGTTGGAACGGCTCACCACCGAACGCCGAGCTATCGTCGCGCAACTCGCCGGCAGTGAGGCGAGTCTGGCTGATGCCGTGGCCGTACTGGACCACGATCCCCGTCAGGTCCTGCACGGTACCGATGCGCTGCAGCGATGGATGCAGGAAACCTCCGATGCTGCCATCGAGGCGTTGGACGGCAGCCATTTCAGCATCCCCGAGCCGCTGAAGACACTGGAGTGCCGTATCGCACCCACAGAGTCCGGCGCCATCTACTACACCGGACCGAGCGATGATTTCTCGCGCCCTGGGCGCATGTGGTGGTCGGTGCCGACCGGGGTGACGACCTTTGCGCCCTGGCGGGAGAAGACCACCGTGTATCACGAGGGGGTGCCCGGCCATCACCTTCAAATCGGCCAGTCGGTGTACAACACCGATCAGCTCAACACCTGGCGTCGGCTGCTGAGCTGGAGTTCGGGCCACGGCGAGGGTTGGGCGTTGTACGCCGAAACGCTCATGACGGAATTCGGCTTCATGGATGCACCGGCCGATCGGTTGGGCTACCTCGACTCGCAATTGCTGCGCGCCGCCCGGGTCGTGGTCGACATCGGCGTCCATCTGAAACTGTCGGCTCCGGCAGTGTGGGGCGGCGGTAGGTGGGACGCCGACAAAGCCTGGCGGCTGCTGCGAGCCACGGTGAGCATGGACGATGCGTCGCTGCGGTTCGAACTCAATCGATACCTGGGCTGGCCCGGGCAGGCGCCGTCTTACCTTGTCGGTCAGCGGTTGTGGCAGCAGGCGCGGGCCGAGGCACAAGCCGAGCAAGGCTCCGAATTCGACCTCGCGGCGTGGCACAATCGCGCATTGCACCTGGGTTCGGTACCGCTGCAGGTGCTTCAGCAGGCATTACGCGGCGACAGCGCAGCGTAGGGTTTTGTCGAAACCTTCCCGCCAGAAGTTGTATACAGGTTAACTATATCTATGACCACCGCCTTAGCTGTCACTCTGCACGACTTGGTACACGAGATGGACTCGCTGGCCGACACCATGCTGCAACAGCGCCTCGGTGTCGGTGTGGGCCTGTTCGTCTTCCTCACGCCGCTGTCCTACCAGACGCTGGATCTCACCCATTTGGCGAAAGCCCTCAATCTCACTCGGGCAGCGACCAGTAAACGGGTGCCCTCCCTGGAACGCGACGGCTGGGTGACCACCGCGCCCGACCCGCACCACGGACGTCGGGTGCTGGTGAGCCTCACCGCCGAAGGCATGGAGATGGTCACTCAGGGCAGAGCGATGCTCAGCGAGGCTTTCGACGCGGTGGCAGACAACGCCCCGGCTGTCGATGGCGACGCGTTGAATGTCCAACTTCAGTCGCTGCTGACGACCTTGCGCCACGTCAACCTCGGCGACTACGGGTACGAAGACAGCTGACCGCGCACCGAGAACGGTTAACGGGCCGCAGGCGGACTGTTAACTTGCCGCCATGGTGCAACTCGCTTTCGATCAGACCGGCTCCGGTCCGCTGTTGGTGCTGGTTCACGGCATCACCGAGAATCGACATTCCTGGGATCCGCTATTGGATCGGCTCGCGACGAACCATCGGGTGCTCCGCGTCGATCTGCGCGGCCACGGCGACTCGCCGACTGCCGCTTCCTACGACCTGACCGAGTTGGCGGCCGACATCGAGCCACTGGTCGATGAGCCGCCAGTGCTGGTCGGGCACTCGCTGGGCGGCAATGTCGTCACCGCCTATGCGGCCCAGTTCCCCACCCGGGGCGTGGTGAATATCGATCAGTCACTGAACTTGGCCCCCATGCAGGCGGGCCTGAAAGAACAGGAGCCGCTGCTGCGCGGCGAGGCCTTTCCCTTGGTGATCGATGCCTTGTTCACTTCACTACGCGGCCAGGTCGACGATCACGAATGGCAGCGCCTCACCGAGTTGCGCAAGGCCAACCCGGACGTGGTGCTAGGTATCTGGGGAGTCATGCTCGACACCACCCCCGAGGAACTCACGACTGTGGCCGACTCGCTCATCTCGGGTATCACCGCGCCGTACCTGGCGCTCAATGGCTTCGACCTCGGACCGGACTATCCGACCTGGCTTGCCCAGCGAATTCCGACCGCCGTCGTCGAAACCTGGGACGGCGTGGGCCACTACCCGCATCTGGTACGACCCGACGAATTCTTGGCCCGCCTGGCCGCCTTCGAGGCGACGCTGTAGGGGTCTGCTG
>DMIX01000208.1:0-3746 GCA_003451975.1 Propionibacteriaceae bacterium | reverse complement strand
GGCTTCGACAGGCTCAGCCAACGAACCGCTCCCTGAGGCCACCGCCGCTCCCTGAGGCCACCGCCGCTCCCTGAGCCTGTCGAAGGGCGGCCGTCCACCAACGCAGCCTCACACCGCGCCCAGCCACTCCTTCGCGGCCGTGACCAGAGCCGCCACTCCGACGCTGATCGTGGGCTCGATCACCGGCGCATACAGTGGCGAGTGATTGGACGGGATGCCCGCCATCACCCGGATCATCTCTTCGGGCGTGCTCGCCCCGGCGAAGAGCGTCGGATCAGCGCCTCCCAAAATCCAGTACACACACGGGACACCGGCCGCGGTGGCGAAGAACCCGACATCCTCACTTCCGGTGACCGACCCCGGATCAATCACCCGGCCGGGGCCGAGGGCGGTCGTGAAGGCCTGTTCGGTGCGCGCACACCCGGCCGGATCATTGGCCAGCAGCGGGAAGGAATCGGTGAAGACGATCTCCGGGTCTCGTGGCGCACCGGCGGCCTGGGCTTCAGCGACAATGATGCGATTGATCGCTGCCAGCACCTGATCGCGCACCGCAGTATCGAAGGTCCGCACGCTGATCTCCAGCTCTGCGGTGTCGGGGATGATGTTCACCTTCGTACCGGCGTGCACAGTCCCGACGGTGACCACGGCAATGTCGCTGGCCGCAACTTCTCGCGATACGACAGTCTGCAAGCGCATGATGATGGCGGCCGCCATCACAACGGGGTCGACACAGGCCTCCGGCCGCGAGCCGTGCCCACCTTTTCCGTGCAGGGTCACCTTCAGTGCGTCGTAGGCGGCGAAGGCCGGCCCCGGATGCAACCCGATCATGCCGGCCGGAATCGGGCCGACATGTTGGCCCAGCACGACGTCAGGGCTTGCGAAACGCTCATAGATCCCGTCGGCGATCATGGCTTTGGCCCCGGCGCCGACCTCCTCGGCGGGCTGGGCGACGATCATCACCGTCCCGGCCCAGGATTGGTCAGTGGCCAGTTGCGCGGCAGCCCCGAGCAGGCAGGTGATGTGCATGTCGTGGCCGCAGGCGTGCATGACCGCAACATCATTGCCGTTGGGGTCGATGCCCCGGGCAGTGCTGGCATATTCCAGCCCCGTCTGTTCAGCGACCGGCAAACCGTCGATATCGGCTCGCACCAGGACGGTCGATCCTTCGCCACGGGTCAGCAGTCCGACCACGCCGGTGCGTCCGATGCCGGTGTGCACCTCATAGCCCATTGCCGACAGCGAACCGGCAATGACTTCGGCGGTGGCCTCCTCAGCGAAGGACAGTTCGGGATGGGCGTGGAGATAGCGGTACAGCTCGGCGAGTTGATCTGCCGACGGCGTCGCGCCGAGGTGCGGGGCTGGATTCGTCACGACGCCTAGTCTTGGCCCTGTTCAGCGATTGGTCCACTCACACACGGCGGTGTTGTCGACAACGTCGACCGATGCTGCCGATAGCGACCGCGTCGCGTCCGAGATGTCGCAGGTGATGCTCGATGTCGGATCCCACGAATTCGCATCCGAGTAGTTCTGCGAGAGCGCTACCACGACTTTCACACCCTCACCGAATGGCACAATCTTGTGCCACGTCTGTACCTGATTCACCCCGGAGTCGAGACTCACCGAAGAGGCCTGGCCACCGACTGCCACCTGCGCTGTCCCCACGGCTCCACGGGTGGTTACGGTGACCGTCACCGCCCGCTCAGGACCCCAGTTGGCCCGGCTCGGCGAAGTGCTGAACCACACCACCGCGCCCAACGCGATCACCGAGACGATCAGGACGGCCACCCCGATGACCAGTGCGATCAACCACCCTCGCAGCGGATGAACCGGCGGCTTCGGCGGTGCTACTGCAGTGACGGAATTCTCCGGAACGGGCTCAGGGTGCTGCTCAGACATGGTGCTCCTCACGGTGGTGCCGACACGGTCATCGTTGCACCTGGCACCAGCACCCGACCAGGGTGATCCCCCTGGCTCATCCCTGAAGCCGGAACGACGTTCTCAAGAGGTGCTGCTGGCGCGCTGCTCCGTGTCGGCGAGCACGCCCAGGGCTGCGAAGGCCGCCAGCGATTCTGCCGCCGACTGCTCGTCGAGCACGTCCATCACGAAGCCGTTCTGCACCAGTACGAAGTCACCGACCTGGGCGTCGGGAAAGTAAGCAAGTCGAGCCTCGATCAGCTCACCGTTGAGATCGATCTGCGCCATCGGCAGCAGACCAGGCGTGATGGCAGTGATCTTGGCCGGAATCCCTACACACATGCTCAGTTCCTTCCTTCGACGCTCACCGTGTCGACCTGCAATCCCATGCCCCCGACGGGTGCTGAACTGCAGGGCAGGCACGGATCGGCTTCCCGAACAGCATCCTCCATGCCGAGCGGGTCGGTCGAATCCGTGGCCGTGGCGGTGAGAAGCTCGGCCAACCAGGCCTCGTTCTGCGCCGTGGGAGTCAGAATCTGCGCCGTAGCCAACCGGCCGTCCTCGCCGGCCTGATAGCGGTGCACCAGTAGCCCCCGAGGGCCATCGACCCAGCCCACACCGATGGCACCGGGCTGGAAGTCACCCACCGGCACACTGACCTCACCCGAACTCAGAGCCGGGTTGTCGAGCAGCAGCGCAATCTCCTCGGCCGCCTGGACGCACATCACGGCGCGGGCACCGGCGGCGTCACCATTACTGAGCAGCCACTGCGTCTGCAGCGTGGCCGCGATCGGTGTGCTCAGCTCACCGACCCGCAGTTGCGCGACCGGGCCGACGCGGTAACGACCCTGCCCCGGCCCCAGCGCCATCAGGAACGGACGCGGCGCCGCTCTGCCCGGAAACTCCTCGGCCACGAGCATGTCCCAGGCCGAGGCGGCTGCGCCTGAAATCAGGGTGGCCCCTTGGGCGGTGACCGCCCGAATGCGGCGTCCGAGCACATCGGGACCGCCGTCGGTGTTGACCAGTGCCACATCGGCTCCGCTGAAGACCGGGAGCGTGGTGGACCTGTCGAGTTCCTGCTCGGCCACTCGAATGGTGAGGGCCAGCACGTCGGCGACCCGTGCCGCCAGGTCGTCACGGGCCTCGCTGGTCACCACGGCGCGGACACCGCCCGGAATCGCGGTGATCGGGAAGTGGCCCGGAGATCCTGACGCCACCATGGCCGCCTTGCCGAAGCGCTTCAGCGCCACGGCCGCTTCGCGATCAGTGGCCAGCAGCCGGGGGGCGTGGGTTTCCAGCGCCGAACCCAGGTGCAGCAGCCGCCGGACGGCTTTCGCCGTCGGGGTGATGTCGTCCAATCCGGCAAGCGCCTCCAAGGCACGCACGCCGGCGAGGTGGTGGGCGGCCGGGCAGATACCGCAAAGCTTCTCCACCAGATCCGGTACTTCGGCGGTCTGTTGGCCGCTCAGCAGGGCATCCACCCGGGGCAGCCCGGCCAGGTCAAAACGGGCGGAGCGCACCGCGCCGACCGCGTCACGCTCAACGACGATCTTGGCACCGAAGGGATCGACGATCTCATCCAGCACCCAGCGCTGCGTCATCCGATCACCACCGGCATCCGGGCTTCGACACGCTCAGCCAACGGCAAGCGGGCTTCGACACGCTCAGCCAACGGCAAGCGGGCTTCGACACGCTCAGCCAACGGCAAGCGGGCTTCGACAGGCTCAGCCAACGGGAGTGTTGCCCCGAACGAAACCCTGCGCCCCACCGCCCGGTCCCTGAGCCTGTCGAAGGGTCGGTCCCTGAGCCTGTCGAAGGGTCGGTCCCTGAGC
>DMIX01000407.1:558-3426 GCA_003451975.1 Propionibacteriaceae bacterium | reverse complement strand
GGATTGCCGAAGCAAGTGGTCGACAATCGGAATCAGGAAGCACTCAGTCTTGCCGCTGCCCGTGCCGGTGACAATGGCTTGATTCCGGCCCATCCATGCGTTGCGAATGGCCTCTTCTTGGTGGGTGTAGAGCTGACGGTGCGGCGGCAGAGCGGGTCCGAGATCCATGAGCGCTCGAGTGAGCACCCCCTGATCGATCAGCTCCGCAAGGGTGGCACCTCGGCTGTACGGTGGAGTCGCCTCGAGCAGCGGTCCCTTCGACAGAAAGTCCGCTCCTCCAAGTTGAAGCTCGAACTGGCGCTGAAGATCGGGATGTCCGAATCGTAGGCTGCTGCTCAGATATGCCCTGTAGGCTTCCTGAAGGCTGAGTGCGGCCGAGACAGGGTCGAAGCTCATACAAGATCTCCCATCTGTATCTTCTCTGCAGCTAGCCGGATGAGGGCGAGGTCGTGGGAGAGCACTGTCGGCGCGATGCTGCAGAGGTCAAGAAGCACCTGATTGAGCCCGACGCTGGAGATGTCGGCCGCGTGGTCGCCGCCTATGATGTTGGCGGAGCGAGAGGCCGCGGAATCCGCGTAGGCCTGGGCGGTCGCCACAAGTGCGGCAGCGCCCGACACAAACGGAAGCTGGTCAATGCGTCGGGTGTACTCGCCTGGATCACGCTGTTGGATCGCGGTTGCCAATGATCGCAGCCCAGGCGAGTGTGTCTCCAGGTAAGTCACGGCTGATCGAGCTTGTTCGATGTGCGCGGCCAGCCAGCATGAGGTGTCACGTACGGACGCGGTTGTCTCGGCCTCGATCCAGACGCCGAAAGCACGTGTGGATGAGGTGCGGCTCAGTTTCGTCAGTGGTTGAATCGGATCTCGGGCTGAAGCACTGGCGATTGAGTGATGGCATACATGAAGCTGACCAAGCATGTCACCCGCACCCAGTGATTCGAGCCCAATCTCATCCAGCCAGTTGATCGCTGCCTGGCGGGCGAACTCGGCCGGGCCGACCTGCGCATGCATTTGAGAGACCAGCGCCCCCAGTACGGGGCTGATGCGCCAAGCCGCACCGATCTCATCATTTGTGAACTCTCCGCTATTGGCTCGTCGCAGTGGTAAGAGCGGTAGGTGCAGGACCAGCATGCATCCGAGAAGACCAGACTTGCTGGCGCAAGAGGCGAACGAGGGGTCGAGGAGCGCTCTGAGGACTGGAGGGCACAGCGCGTAGCGATAGTCCCGCAGGTCGATGACGTCCGCGCCGAACTTCGCAGCACTTGACGAGTTCTCGGCCCTTGGGAGCGTCGGGTCGAGCACTCGCATCGCTGCCCACACGCTCGCCTTCGCGTCGACTTCAAGCATGCCCAGGGACGGCATGGATGTCCTGCGAATCGATTGAGCCTTCGGTGCCAGCCCTTGCCTGTGCATGAGAAGACTGGTCAGAGACGTCATGTAGGGACCCATGGGTGGGTTCGCGTCAGCGTGATCATCTGCCGTGATCGTTGTAACGCTGTTGGGTATGGAAGAGCACGATTGTCCGTCCATGCCCCATTCATCCTGGAGGGCGAGCCAGAGTCCGTACCTTCCCTCGTACATATCGTACGGGCGGGGCTGCAATCGAACACTCGTTTCACCGACGGAGAACACACCTGCAATCGGATCACGCCAAGGTCGAGTGAGGTCGCGCACGGTGGCCGTGACTGGTGCCAGAGCCGACGACTCTGAGCGTACAGTGATGCCATCTCCGTCATCGAGTAGCTCACACAGGCCGAGGCCCACGCCCGGCACGATGGACATCACTCTGCGACGGTACTTGAGGTCCCCTGCCTCGACCATGAGCTCGATGATCAGTGAGTCTTGCTCGACCAACAGAGAGTGAATCTCAGCGAGTGCTACGGTATCCGTGCGGCGCGACTCCCGGCCTACGGCCCGTAGGACCTGCTCTTGATGAGTGTCACTACTAATCAGCATGGCCTGTGCATCGGTTTGATTCTCACAGTGAAGCCGGAGGAAGCCGTTGGGATACCGGGTCAGCAGATCGGCTGGCACCACTGGACTCGTGAGTATGAGCTCATCGACTCCCTGGGGGGCCAGGTCGATACCAAGTAGGCTGAGATTCATGGGAATCAGATTCCCGTTCATCCGCACCGTGAGCGATGCCTTCGCCTTAGAGAGGGGGGCAACGAACCGGTAGGCGCCATCACCTGTGGGCGGGAGGGCCCGCACGTCCTGCCCGCGCCAGGTCGCGGGCAGTTCCGCCATCGACTCCATCTGGTATACGACCTGTGCGTCGCCATCGGGAGCATCTCGAATCTCAACCGGCTGAGGTCTGGTGATGGGGGCTCGCGCGAATCGTCGAGTAAGAGATCCTGACTTGCTCGGTCCTTCCACTCGCAGCAGCGCATCGCCGACAACAGGTCCAAGTGCATCGTCGAGGTCGTTTAGATTCGCCTCAAGTCGATACGGGCCCTCGGCCACGAAGCGAACAGACTCGTTGCGCTTCTTGCCCCCGTCCGTCCACTCCACCCGGCACGACCAGTCGTCACTTCCGATTGGCTCAGACAGGTCTAGGGGCGTGATACTGACTGTCGGCAGCAGTTTCCCGTACACGCGAGGTGCGGGCTCGCCCATAATCAGAGATCCAATTGCCAGCTCTTGGTCCCCTCGGAGGGCTATCGCGCACTTCTGGCCTATTGGAAGATCGCCCAGGCGATTGTTGCTGCTGTCACGGAACTCGATCGACCCTCCTTCGGGTGCTTCGACCCGGTAGGCGGAGCGGCCAGCCCAGGCTCCCGTCAGAGGGGTCGTCTGGACCACTCTGGCACTTCCTGTGCTTGAGACGCGATAGCCACTGGGGACCACGTATACGGCCTCGGTGAATGGC
>DMIX01000407.1:0-507 GCA_003451975.1 Propionibacteriaceae bacterium | reverse complement strand
CTGAATCGGATCACCGCATCGAAGTCCCCACTCGTGTCCAAGGCAAGGGAGGTCTCGTCGATGTGCAGGAACTGTCCCCGTGCATGTGCCGCGATCTCATCATGCCGGAGTTGCCGTGTGTTGTCGCCGACAGCATAAAGCCGGTAGTCGGCCCTCAGTCCAGTTCTGAACGGTGTTCGTGCGACCATTTGCTCGGGGCAGTGAAGGTATATCGGGTTTGCGCGGCTCTCATCAAGACGTAGTTCTGGCCAGTGCAGTCGTGGCGCTTCGAGGACTTGCTGAAGGCTGGCGATTGCGCCCTGCGGGAGTCGGTAGTCAACCTGATCATCCACGTATCCGTGTGTCTTCACCGATTGGGCCGCAGCAAGGGCGTTTGCGATCAGTCGGACGATCAGGCTCCCACCGTTGTCGAGGATGTGCTGAGTCGTCTTCCTGAGCTGAGGTGCAGTCCAGGACTTGGCCAGTGCATGTTCGACAACATCTCGGGCATCCTTCGATGTGAACCCC
>DMIX01000277.1 GCA_003451975.1 Propionibacteriaceae bacterium | reverse complement strand
ACACCGCCACTCGGAATCCACACCAGCGCCAAGATTGCGAAAGACGCCACCGGCGTGGCTCGGATGATGCGCAACGGCCCGGCGATCAGCACCTCCGCTGCCGACCATCGCGTCGTCACGAACGCGGCTGCGGTACCCATGACAACTCCGGCGATGAAGCCGACCCCGATGCGCATCAGCGACTGCGCGGTGATCGACCAGAACTCGGTGGTCACGATGAGGCCGGCCAGGGTCTGCGCAACGCTCAGCGGAGAGGGCAGGAGCAACTGCTGTGCCACCGCAAGACTGGCCAGCTGCCACAGCAGCAACCAGAATGCGGCCGCGGCCAGGGACCGCGGCCATCGCCGACGCGGCTCAGTCGGCACCGTAGTAGAAAGTCGCATCGGGGATCGCTCCGCCAATTGATTGAGGATTCGCGTCGTAGAGAATGCGGTAGTAACCGGTCAAGCCGGTCCGCATCGGGCGCCCGGTCAGCAGCACCAGGTTCAACCGCGGAATCGCCTTCTCCGCCAGCGCTGCGCTGGCGATGATGCCGTGCCTCTGGCACAGGTCAGCCGTCGCTGCCACCTCTGCCGTTGCCGCTTGCACCGATGCTTGGTAGTGATCCAAGAAGGCTTCGACGAGTGTTGGATGAGCCGCCACGAAATCGGTGCGGGCGATCAACGCTCCCATCATGAGTTGGCTGCCATCGCTGACCGAGGCATTCCACTCGGCATTCAGATCGATCGCCACCGTCACCGATGGATCCTTGCTGGTGACCATCGTGACGAAGGGCTCGGGCAGCAACGCGATATCCACCGCGCCATCAGCCACCTGCGTGGCGAGCTCAGCATGTTCGGCGGCGAAGACGATCTTCACGTCGTGATCGGGATCCAGGCCGGCGCGATCCAGAAGATACCGCAGCACGTACTCCGGGTTGGACCCCTGTCCGGTGGCATGAACCGTCTTACCCTTCAGATCGGTCAGGCTGTGCACCGAATCATCACGGCTCACGATGTAGAGCACGCCGAGGGTGTTCACTGCCAGCAGTTGCACGCCGCCCGATGTCTTGGCCGACAGCACAGCAGCGAGATTGGTGGGGACCGCGGCCAGATCCACCTCTTTGCTCATCAGTTTTGCAACCGCGGCATCGGGAGAGTCGGTGATCGTGTACTCATACTCGCCGCCGCCATCGGGATGGTCGTGCATGAGATGAACCATGCCGACCCCGGTGGGCCCCTTCAATGCCAGTATTCGCACTGGTTGGGTAGTGGTCTGGACTGCAGCGGGATTCGGGCCCCGACTGGCGCAGCCCGAGAACACTAGGGCTACGACAAGCCCCCAAGCAAGAAACCCTCGCCGCAACCCGGACTTTGTCTTCACAAACTAAGTCTAGAGTGCGCAGGGTTCAGGAGTGATCCAGTTCCGAAATCAGCTCGACCCGGCGCGCGTGACGCCCGCCCTCGAAATCGGTAGCGAGCCACTCGCGAACGATCTGACGCGCCAGTCCGTCGCCGACCACTCGAGCGCCGAGCGCCAACACGTTGGCATCATTGTGAGCCCGCGACATGATCGCGCTGTACGGCTCAGAGCAGACCACAGCGCGCACACCGGCAATCTTGTTCGCCGCGATGGAGATTCCTACCCCCGTGCCACAGACCAGGAGGCCGCGATCAAAATCACCGGATGCCACCAGCCGACCGACCTTGGCCCCGTTGATCGGGTAGTCGATCGGCTCGCCCGGAGCCGGGCCGAGGTCTACGACCTCGTGGCCCAACTCCGCAGCCTCCTCCGCCATGGCCAGACGCAACTCAACGCCGGCATGGTCGGATGCAACGACGATCCGCACCTCAGCGAAGCTCTCCGGTGTCGTACTCGTCCAGACCGAGCGACGCCCCACCGACATTCAGGTCGTAGTCGTAGGGGTCGTAGGTCAGGTCGTAGACGGCCGCACGGGCTTCGGCAGTCGGCTCCACCCGGATATTGCGGTACCGCTCCAGGCCGGTGCCGGCCGGGATCAGCTTGCCCAGGATCACGTTCTCCTTCAGACCGACCAGCGAGTCGGACTTGGCGTGGATGGCCGCATCGGTGAGCACCTTGGTGGTCTCCTGGAAGGAGNNGGTCGCCAGCGAGGCCTTGGTGATACCCATCAGCACCGGACGACCCTGTGCAGGCGTCTTGCTTTCGGTGATCATCTGTCGGTTCTCGGCTTCGAACATCTTCCGATCGACCAGTTCGCCGGGCAGCATCGAAGTGTCGCCGGATTCGATCACGGTGATCCGTCGCAGCATCTGACGAATGATGATCTCGATGTGCTTGTCGTGGATCGGGGCGCCCTGGGTGCGGTACACCGCCTGGACCTCTTCCACCAGGTGCTCTTGAACCTTACGCAGGCCGGAGACCCGAAGAACGTCCTGAGGATCAGGGGTACCGGCGTAGAGCTGCTCACCAGCAGCCACCTGAACACCATCGGTGATCGAGTGAACCACTCCGGTGGCGTCCTCCCATTCCAGGCGGACGCGCCGCGGCAGCGGGTACTCCAGATCCGGCTCGCCGTCATCGCGGGTGATGACCAGCTTGCGCAGCCGGTCTCCCTCCTCGATGCGGACGCGTCCGGACGCCTCGGCGATCGGAGC
>DMIX01000379.1 GCA_003451975.1 Propionibacteriaceae bacterium | reverse complement strand
TCACGTTGCTACCGGCGCGCCGGTAGCAACTTCGAGTACGGGTAGCGAAGAGGGACCGGGGGTGCGGATGCCTGCTGAGGTGATGGCTCAATCGGCGCTGGGGCACGGGGCGGCGGCGGTGTTGGCGCGAGCGCATCACGGATCGGTCAGTCGGGAGCAGCGCCAGCAGATTGAGGCCGAGCTCAAAGCCGGGTCGCTGCCAGCGGTGGTGGCCACCTCTTCTTTGGAATTGGGCATCGACATGGGTGCCATCGATCTGGTCATTCAGGTGGAATCGCCGCCGTCTGTTGCGTCAGGCCTGCAGCGGGTCGGACGCGCCGGTCACCAGGTGGGTGCGGTCTCCCAGGGGGTGCTGTTTCCGAAGTTCCGCGGCGATCTGGTGCAGACCGCCGTGGTGGTCGAAAGAATGCTCGCCGGCCAGATTGAGGCGTTGCACATTCCGTCCAATCCCTTGGATGTGCTCGCCCAACAGATCGTGGCGATGGTCGCCATGGATGACCTCAGCGTGGACGAGGTGGCGACCACCGTGTGCCGCGCTGCGCCGTTCGCCGCATTGACCCGTGCGGTATTGGTCTCGGTGCTGGACATGCTGGCCGGACGCTATCCCAGCGAGGAGTTCGCCGAACTGCGTCCCCGCCTGGATTGGGATCGCAGCACCGACACCCTCACCGCCCGACGCAGCGCGCAACGCCTGGCGGTCACCTCCGGCGGCACCATTCCCGACCGGGGCCTGTACGGCGTGTTCCTGGCCGGGGAGGGCGACGGCCGTCGGGTCGGCGAACTCGACGAGGAGATGGTGTACGAATCCCGGGTCGGGGATGTGATCGCCCTCGGTACCAGCAGTTGGCGGATCGAGCAGATCACCCACGATCAGG
Source organism: Propionibacteriaceae bacterium (assembly GCA_003451975.1). Classification (GTDB taxonomy): domain Bacteria; phylum Actinomycetota; class Actinomycetes; order Propionibacteriales; family Propionibacteriaceae; genus Propionicimonas. The sequence continues at coordinate 3,731 of DMIX01000379.1, read as the reverse complement.
TGGTGGTCTCCCCCGCGCCAGGGCAGCCGGCCCGGTTGCCGTTCTGGAAGGGCGATGCGCTGGGTCGTCCCGCCGAGCTGGGACGCGCCGTCGGTGCATTCATGCGAGAACTCTCCGAGGCCACCCCCGAGCAGGCCCACCAGCGACTGGCCGAACTAGGCCTGGACGACTGGGCCCGCGCCAATCTGCTGGGCTACCTCTTCGATCAGCGCCAGGCAACCGGCAGTTTGCCGCACGACCGGCAATTGGTGATCGAACGATTCCGCGACGAACTCGGTGACTGGCGGGTGGTGGTGCATTCGCCGTTCGGCGCCCGCGTCCATGCCCCGTGGGCGCTACTGGCGGCAGCCCGACTCCGGGAGCGCTTCGGCGTGCAGGTGCAGGCCATGCATGCCGATGACGGCATGATCTTCCGCCTGCCCGATACCGACTGGACGGCCGCCTCACCCGGCACCCCACCGGCGGTGGCGGAGCTGGCCGAGCTGATCTTCGCCGACCCCGAAGACGTGTCGGCGGCCGTGAACGCCGAGGTGGGCGGGTCAGCCCTGTTCGCTTCCCGGTTCCGGGAGTGCGCCGGCCGGGCGCTGCTGCTGCCGAATCGGCGTCCGGGGAAGCGGCAGGCCTTGTGGCAGCAGCGGCTGCGTTCCTCAGCACTTCTGTCGGTAGCCAGCCAGTATCCGGAGTTCCCGATCGTGTTGGAGGCGGTGCGCGAATGCGTCACCGAGGTATTCGATGTGGCCGCTTTGATCGAGGTTCTCAGCGAGGTGCGTGATCGTCGGATCGCCACCGTCACTGTCGACACCGAGCGGCCCTCACCATTCGCGGCCTCGCTGCAGTTCGGCTACGTCGCGCAATACCTCTACGACGACGACGCTCCGCTGGCGGAGCGGCGGGCGGCGGCGCTGAGCCTTGATCCGGAGCTGCTGGCTCATCTGCTGGGCCGAGGCGAAGGCCCCGCAATGGCTGAGCTGCTGGATCCGGAGGCGCTCACTCAGACCGAGAACGAGCTGCAACAGCTCACCGCTGAGCGAGCTGCGCGGGACCGCGAAGATGTCGACGATCTGCTGCGCAGCCTCGGCCCGTTGACCACTGCCGAGGTGGCCCGACGCTGCCGCGAGCCGGAGTCCGCCGTCGAACTGCTGCGGGACTTGGCCGAACGACAGCGCGTCGTGGCGCTCCCCGATGGTCGCTGGTCGGTGGTCGAAGACATCGCCCGCCTCGAGGCGGTAATCGGGGTGCCCGTGCCCGATTGGGTTCCGCAGGCGCTGCGACAGCCGTCGGCTGATCCGCTGGGCGACTTCCTGATCCGATATGCCCGCACGCACACCGTCTTCGACGCCGCCGAAGCAGCCGACTGGCTGGGATCGGGCGTCGCTGTGGTGGCGCCGGCGCTGAACCGTCTGGTGATGGCTGGTCGCCTCACCGAAGGTGCGTTCCGTCCCGACGGTTGGGTCGGTCCCGGCAGCCGCCGGCCGGTTCCCGAAGGGACCCAGTTCGCCGAGCCGAACCTGCTTCGCCTGCTGCGTCGCCGCTCGCTGGCGGTGCTGCGTCGCGGGGTCGCCCCGGTGGAACAGCGCAGCTTCGCGCAGTTCCTGCCCGAGTGGCAGGGCCTCGGTCGAGGCCGGGGCGTCGACGGTGTGCTGCGTGCCGTCGAGCAACTCGCCGGCGTGCCGATTCCGGCCAGCGCGCTGGAGACCCTGGTGCTGCCGGGTCGGGTGGTGGACTACTCCGCAGCCATGCTCGACGAACTCGCGACCTCCGGGGAAGTGCTGTGGCAAGGCCACGGTGCACTCGGGGCGAACGACGGCTGGATCTCGGTGCACCCTGCGGCCACCGCCGCGCTCACCCTCGCCAGTCCGACGACACCGGGCGAGCACGGCGCCGCCCTGCTGGCGGCGATCGGTCCGGGAGGACACTTCTTCCGCGAGTTGGTCAACGCCGCCGCGTTGCCGGAGGCGGCGTTGGTGGAGACCTTGTGGTCACTGGTGTGGACCGGTCAGCTCACCAATGACAGCTTCGCCGCACTACGCGCCCGGCTCAGTCACGGTGCGAGCGCTCACCCGGTTCGGCCTCGTCCGGGACGGGCGCGGTATCGACCATCGTTGTCCAGTGCAGCAGTGGCGCGTTCGTTGCTGCCACCCGACGCGGTCGGACGCTGGTCGGTCCTGCCTGCAGTCGAAGCTGATGCCACCGCCCGAGCAGTGGCGCGCAGCGAGCTGCTGGTCGATCGCTACGGCATCGTGACCCGCGGCAGTGTCGCCGCCGAAGATCTCGGCGGCGGATTCGCCGGGCTGTACCCGGTCTTGGCGGCGGCAGAGACCGCCGGCCGGTTGCGGCGCGGCTATTTCGTGGAGGGCCTGGGAGCGGCCCAGTTCGGGAGCACCGGCGCGATCGATCGACTGCGCAGCATCGGTTCTGAGCGTGCCGGGGTCCTGGTGCTGGCTGCCACGGATCCGGCCAGTCCTTTCGGAGCTTCTTTACCGTGGCCGCCACGCACCGCCGGGCACCAGCCCGCCCGCAAGGCGGGTGCTGTGGTGGTGATCGTCGACGGCGAGTTGGTTCTGTGGGTTGAACGCGGCGGCCACAGTCTGCTGTCGTGGAGTGAGGATCCGGCCGCTTTGACTCCCGCTGCAGCCGCCCTGGCCGAGGTGTTGAGTTCGGATGCGCTCGGTCGGCTCACCCTGACCAAGCTGGATGGTGAGCCCGCGCTGACTCGCCGCGGGCCGCTGGTGGATGCCCTGACCGGTGCCGGTTTCGGCCTCACCCCGAAGGGTCTTCGACTGCCGCGGTGAGCGTTGGCTGCGCGCACCACGGGATGTTCCTTGTTGAGGCCACGCGGTGTCGCCGCGAAGCTTCGCCGAGATGTCGTTCGATGGACGCCCACCAGAAACCGTCTCCTCATCTGCGACCACAGGTCAGTCACAGGTTCGGGTCTATGCCACTTTCCGGTCATGCGGTGTACGCCCGCAGGCCACCTGGCGTACCTAGCTTGCAGAGGTCCGAACCAGAAAGTCCCGTTCGTAATCAGGAGTCGGTTCATGCCCCGTAGGACCTTGATCGCAGCACTGGCTGTGGCCATCGCAATTCCCACCATCGCGCTCACCGCGGCCCCCGCTCAGGCGGCGGGCAGTCACGTCGTCATCAACGAGGCCTTCCTCAATGGCGGCAGCACCGGAGCGACCTACAAGAACAAGTACGTCGAGTTGTTCAACCCGACCGACAGTCCTGTCTCCTTGGACGGCTGGTCGCTGCAGTACCGCTCCTCGACCGGCACCAGCAATCCCACCGGGATCACGTCGTTGAGCGGATCCATTCCCGCCAACAGCTACTTCGTGGTGCAGGGCGACAACAACTCCACCAACGGCGCGGACTGGACCGCCACCGTCACGCCCGACGTCGTCACCGGCATCTCCTGGTCCGGCTCGAAGGGCACCTTGCTGCTGGTCGATCAGTCGACCGCGCTCAACCCGGGCACCGGTTCGATCATCGGCGTCGATCACGTGGTCGACCTGCTCGGCTACGGCACTTCCAACACCTTTGAGACCAAGGCCGCGCCCGCCCCCTCGGTCTCGACCGCACTGGCTCGTAGCAATGCCGCCGACACCGATGACAACTCCACCGACTTCGCCGCCGTCAGCGATTTCGCACCGACGAACTCTGCCGGTGTCACCTACGGCAGCAGCGATCCGACGCCAACACCAACGCCAACGCCGACGTCCACACCCACACCC
>DMIX01000225.1 GCA_003451975.1 Propionibacteriaceae bacterium | reverse complement strand
GGTCGAGAATCGGCATCGTTGCATCCTTCGTCGGAGACCTTTCAGCCTAGGCCAACGCAACGAGGCGCGCACCCCGTGATAGTCCGCCCCTCGAAGACCTCAGCGCGCATCCCCTCGACGAACTCGGACGTAGTGCGAACCGCGTTTTTCCCCGCGGAGCTCCAGTTCACCGGCCTGGACGAGCCGCTTCAGCAGCCTTGCGGCCTCGGGCGGGGTGAGACGACAGAGCGCGGCAGCTTTGCTGCGGGTGATCGATCCATAAGTGTCCAGATAGGACAGCACCATCTGGTCTTGTTGAATCGGATCGAAATCGCGCATCCGAACATACGCCTCAGGGGCAGCCGATCGATAGAAGGATGGTGCGAGGTGATATCGACGGCCCCGTCCCGAGCCCCGCGCTTCCACCAATCCTGCTTCGGTCAATCGCGTGGTCGAAGTGCGCACACCGGCCTCACTGATCGCCAGTGAACGGGCTAGCTCACCCAGTTCGGCGGGGCCAGCCACCTTCAACGAGTGCAGCACCCTGAGCTCTCTGAGCATGAGTTGCGTCCCTGTTGATTCCTCATAGTCAATGATGAAACGCACCATTTCCAGGTCCGCATCTGAGGTCGGAATCGACACAACCACGGCGTGGTCGTTTGTCCCCGAAAAGTCCGGACCGTCACGGCCCAACCGCAGGAGGTTGTCGTAGATGCGGGGCACCCCGCGTCCGGCGCGATCGACCAACCCAGCACGTTTGAAGGCATCAGCGAGGATGACGCTACGCGGTCGAGAGTCTTCGAAGATATTCTCTGCAGTGATTCCCGGCGGGAAGCCGCCCGGACTGGATATCCGGAGGGCGTCCTCAGTGAGGCGAACGCTCACCGGCCCGGATTCGGAGTAGTCGCGATGGACGAGGGCGTTTGCGATGACCTCTCGGACGGTCATCTCGGGAAGCCTTGGCACTCTCACCCGATGCAATCCCACCTGTAATTCCTGCTCGCTATTGCGTGCTTCCATGATCTCCGAGAGCCGCTCAGCGGTGCGAAGCAGCGGGGCGCGGATGCCCTCGTCGAAGACGAGTTTCCCTGAGCGTTCCTCCTGGATGATCACCTCTGCAGTAGGCACTATCCGCGCCAATGACTGCGGCTTGCCGAACATCAGGACTGCCCCCAAGGCCAGCGCAGCTGTCCTCGGAACTTGGAGTCGTAAAGCCCGCAGGATGTCCTCATCGGAGGCATCAGCGAGACTCGTGTCGCCACGCCCGGTGGCACACAGTTCACGGTGGCGGTCGAACTCCTGTGGATCGAGATCATCGATGTCGATATCGCTCAACACTGTTTCGGCGTAGTCGCGTCCTTGCGCACTGAGTCCTACAGAGATGATCTCGTGGGCACGGTAGGGCACACATTCGGGAGTGCCATCGGACTTCGTCGAACGACGAACGAAAAGGCCGTCCTTGGTACCCACAGGGGTGCTGGCGGGCTGGATGTGGACGACTGCCACGTCGACGCCATCGATGTCGACGACCTCGACCACTGTGGCGAGGGCCGGTTCGGTCTTGTTGAGGATCATCGCCCGCAGTCGTGCGGGATCGGTGCGATCGCCATGACGCGGCGCGATTCCGGTAATAGCTCCATCATTCTCGACTCCGAGCAGGAGCTTTCCGCCTCTGCCGTTAGCTAAACACACCGCCGCGCTCACGATGATCGTGTCGTTGAGCCCTTGTCCACGCTTGAACTCCACCGTGAAGGTCTCACTGGCGGCGGCAAGTGCGCGGACTTCGTCTGGGGTCACAGTCACCATAGTTATGCATAGTTATCTATTTTGCAACCACCTCGTCAGCAACGCATATAACTATGCATAACTATGGACGGGGCAGTCGCCAGTGGCGGCGCGCGGCACGCCCTGCTCAATCACACCGCGCAAGCCAACTGCCGGATCAGCACTCGATGACGTTCACGGCCAGCCCGGCGCGCGCTGTCTCTTTGTATTTGACGCTCATGTCCGCGCCGGTTTGGCGCATCGTCTTCAGCACCGAATCGAGGCTGACGATGTGATGACCGTCGCCGCGCAGCGCGGTACGGGCTGCGGTGACGGCTTTGACCGCGGCAATCGCATTGCGCTCAATGCAGGGGATCTGCACCAGGCCGCCGACTGGATCGCAGGTCAGGCCCAGATTGTGCTCCATGCCGATCTCGGCGGCGTTCTCCACCTGGCCCGGGGTGCCGCCCAGCGCGGCAGCCAGACCGGCGGCGGCCATCGAGCAGGCGGCACCGATCTCACCCTGGCAGCCCACTTCGGCGCCAGAAATGGACGCCAGTTCTTTGATCACCACGCCGATGGCACCAGCGCTGAGCAGGAAGCGCAACACCCCGGCATCGTCGGCGCCCGGGGTGAACCGGCGGTAGTACATGATCACCGCCGGCACCACTCCGGCAGCGCCGTTGGTGGGTGCGGTGACGACCCGTCCGCCGGCGGCGTTCTCCTCGTTCACTGCCAGCGCGTACAGCGTGATCCAGTCCAGGCCACGCAAAGGATCATCGGTATCGGTGGCCGCCTGCAAGCGATGCAGCAGCTCCGGGGCTCGGCGCGGCACATGCAGGCCGCCGGGCAGCATTCCCTCGGTGTTCATGCCGCGATGGATGCAGGCCTGCATGACCTGCCAAATGTTCAACAGGCCCGCGTCGATCTCGTCGTCACTGCGCCACACCCGTTCGTTCTGGCGCATCAGGCGCGCCACCGAGAATCCGGTCTCGGCACAGTGGGTGAGCAACTCCGCACCGGAGGCGAAGGGGTAGGGCAATGCGGTGGTGTCAGCCACGATCCGATTCGGCCCGGTCTGCTCATCGTCGAGCACGAAGCCGCCACCGACGGAGTAGTAGGTGCGCTGGCTCAACACGGTGCCGGCGCCATCGGTGGCGGTGAAGATCATGCCGTTGGGGTGCACGGGCAGCGATCGGCGGCGATACAAGACCACGTCATGGTCGGGGTCGAAGCCGATGCGTGAACCGGTCGCCAACTGCAGGGTGTGGCTGCGACGGCACTCGTCAAGCACCGAGCCGGTCAATTCCAGGTCGACTGTCTCCGGGTCGTGCCCGGCCAGACCCAACACCACCGCCGCCACGGAGCCGTGGCCATGCCCGGTGGCTCCCAGGGAACCGAACAGCTCGACCTTGACCCTCGCGACCGTTTGGGGGCCTGCGTCACCGGCGAGCGCATCGACGAATCGCCGGGCCGCCTTCATGGGACCGACGGTGTGGGACGACGACGGCCCGATTCCGACCCGGAAGAGGTCGAAGACACTCAATGCCATGTCCTCAGGCTAAGTCCTGCGCACCGACTGCGCAGCCGGACGAGCACCGACCCTGCAGCCAAAGCTCGAACCCCGCTGACTGGACCCGACCCCCACTGGCTGGACCCGACCCCCACTGGCTGAGCTTGACCACCGCTGGCTGAGCCTGTCGAAGCCCCCAGCTCACGCCCTTCGTCAAGCTCAGGGCACGGGGCAGGTCCACGCCCTTCGTCAAGCTCAGGGCACGGGAACGCCGAAAGCGATCATCGCCGACTTCGGTGATCACAGGGCCACCCCGGCACGGGTGCGTCTCGTGATTGTCGAACGAGTTGGGCGGCGAGCAAAGTTGCGCCAGACTCTGGCGCAAACAGCACCGCCGTAGGACGCTTGGATGGCAGGACGCCACCGGGCGACCTCCACCGACCATCATCACCAACCTTCGCCAGCAGAAACTGTGCGAAAAGGAGCAGAAAATGACCGAAGCCGAACTGATCGCATCCCTGCCCACAGGGTTGTTCATCGGCGGCGAATGGCGCGAATCATCCACCGGGGCCCGTTTCGGTGTCGATGATCCAGCGACCGGACAGCAACTCACCACAGTGGCCGACGCCTCCCCCGAGGACGGCATGGCGGCGCTGGACGCAGCTGCGGCTGCGCAGGCCTCGTGGGCGGCTACGCCACCCCGGGTACGCGGTGAGATTCTGCGCAAGGCATTCGAGTTGGTGCAGGCCAGGGCCGACGATTTCGCTCTGGTCATGACCATGGAGATGGGCAAATCGCTGACCGAGGCCCGCGGCGAGGTCAACTACGGCGCCGAGTTCCTGCGCTGGTTCAGCGAAGAGGCCTGCCGCATCAACGGCCGCTACTCCACCTCTCCGGACGGCAACTCCCGTTTCCTGGTGCTGAAGAAGCCGGTCGGCCCCTCGCTGCTGATCACGCCGTGGAACTTCCCGCTGGCGATGGCCACCCGCAAGATCGGCCCGGCGCTGGCCGCCGGCTGCACCGTGGTGATCAAGCCCGCCGCGCTGACCCCGCTGACCACCCTGCTTTTCACCCAAGCACTCGTGGACGCCGGCCTACCCGCCGGAGTGGTCAATGTGATCACCACCACCCGCTCGGGAGCGACCACCGGCCCGATCATCGCCGATCCGCGACTGCGCAAACTGTCGTTCACCGGCTCCACCGAGGTCGGCCAGCGATTGCTGCAAGCTGCCGCGGAGAATGTGCTGCGCACCTCGATGGAACTCGGCGGCAACGCCCCCTTCCTGGTCTTCGAGGACGCCGACCTCGATGCCGCCGTCGAGGGAGCCCTGGCTGCCAAACTGCGCAACATGGGCGAGGCCTGCACCGCAGCCAACCGCTTCTATGTGCATGAGTCGGTGGCTGCGGAGTTCTCCGAGAAGCTGGCGACCAAGGTGGCCGCGAAGACCGTCGGACGCGGCACCGAGCCCGGGGTGGACATCGGCCCGCTTGTCGATGCCGAAAGCCGGGTGAAGGTCGACGATCTGGTGCGCGACGCCGTCGCCAAGGGCGCCACCGTGGTAACCGGCGGCACCATGATCGATGGCCCCGGCTACTTCTACGCACCCACCGTGCTGACCAATGTGCCCACCGACGCCGATGTGTTCACCAACGAGATCTTCGGCCCCGTCGCACCGGTGACCACCTTCGCCACCGAGGATGAGGCGGTCGCCTTGGCCAACTCCACCCCGTACGGCTTGATCGCCTACGCCTTCACCCGTGATCTGTCCCGCGCGCTGCGGCTGCCGGAGCGCATCGAGTCCGGCATGCTCGGCATCAACTCCGGAGTGGTCTCCAACCCCGCAGCCCCCTTCGGTGGCGTCAAACAGTCGGGTCTAGGCCGCGAGGGCTCCGCCGAAGGCATCGAGGAATACCTCGAAACCATGTACGTCGGAATCCCCAACCCCAACTGATCCCCATCACGCCGAGCGCTCCCGTTTGTGTCACGAGTTCCGTCCCAGGGCGGAGCGAACGACCGAAACGGGAGCGCTCGGCGTTTTGACACGTCCGCAAGGATGTGAGGCGTGGAGATTGTTGTCGGCGGAGTGTTTGTGGTGGCAGCGGTGGCGGCCGTTGTGTGGGTGCGGGTGATTCGCGGTGACGAAGTCTTCGACGGGCTCACGCCGGGGCTGCTGCCAGCACCAGGTCAGCCTGCGCTGCGGCGACGCGTCCGGCGCGGGCAGCAGCCGCCGATCGCGGTTCGATTCACTCCACCGGATGGCTTGAACCCTGGGCTGGTCGGTGTCGCCATCGACGGCCGCGTCGATCCGGTGGAGCTTTCCGCGACTCTGATCGATCTCGCTGGTCGCGGCTGGTTCACGATGCACCCGGTGCTACAGCCACCAGCCACCAAGCCCGTGGATTGGGAGCTTCGCCAAAGCCCGGTGGCACCGAGCGAGGAGCTGACCTCCACCGAACGAGTGCTGCTGGACGCGGTGTTCGCCTCCAGCCCGACGTCGACGCTGAACCAGTTCCGCGCCAACCGGTCCGCGCTGCAGCACGCCACCCAGGTGCTGCACGGCGAAGCCACCGCCCGACGGTGGTTCCTCGGTGTCGATTCGCAAGCCGCTATCGTCCGTTGGATCGGCGTGGCCGGCATGGTCATCGGCGGCGTGCTGTTCCTCTATCTCTTTCGGAATACCGCCACCTTGGGCCTGGCCGTGGCGGGGCTCATCGCCTGGGCGGGTAGCCGAATCCCGGCAGGGACGATGAGCGCCGAAGGGGCGGCGGCCCGGGCGCAGGCCGAGAGCTTCAAGCTGTACTTGGCGACCGCCGAGGCCGAACAATTGCGTTTCGAGGTCGGCATCGATGTGTTCAGCCGGTACCTGCCCTACGCCATGGTTCTGGGCGTGGTCGACCACTGGCGCAGCGTATTCGCCGATGCCCTCAACGCCGGCATGCTGACCGACACCGCCCCTGTGAGTTGGCTGGTACTGGACGACGCACTCACTACCGTGCTGCTGCTGGACCTCCTCAGTAGCAACGGTGGCATCTTCGACGGCCTGATCGGCGACTTCGGCAACCTGGCCGAACTGCCTGGATTGGACGGCATCGGGGAGGGTCTCAGCGACTTCGGCAGCGATGTCTTCGACGGGTTCGGCGACTTCGGCGGATTCGGCGACTAGGCCGAGGCTGCCACCCTCGGCGGCGGTACCCCTTGTGCACGAATCGGTGGCGTCAAGCAGTCGGCTCTAGGCCGGGAGTGCTCCGCCGAAGGCATCGAGGAATACCTCGCCACCAGGTACGTCGGCATCCCCAACCCCACCTGATCCTCCTCGAACAGCTGCGCACAGCCGAAGGCCAGTCGCACCGTCCTCGGGCGGTGCGACTGGCCTTCTCGGTATTGGCGGCTGTCAGACGCGAACAGGTCAGCGCTTGACGCGCAGCGTCTTGGTGACAGTGTGCCGCTGGTACTTCACGGTTCCGGTGTAGGTCACCGACAGCTTGTAGGTGCCGGTGTGACGGAATGTGGGAAGCACGACGCGAGTCGCGCCCTTCCGCAGTCGAAGGGTCTTGTGGAAGCTCCCCATGCGGACTACGACCTTGCCGGTCACCGTCCCGGCGGCACTCACCGTAATCTTGGCCGACCCGCGCTGCCCCAGGGTGATGATGGTGCTCGAGGGCTTCACAGTCACCTTGGGACGCTGCATCACCCGCACCTTGGCAGTGGCGCTCTGTGTGGAGCCCCGCATCAGGCGCAGCGTGTAGCGCCCCGGCTTGACGCGCCGGGAAACCGTCGCCCATTGGCGTCCGGATCCCCCCGGTGAAGCCACGATCGTCGACACCGTGGCCGAACCCAGCCGTACGGTGTAGGTCGCGCCAGGAACGAGGTTGTACGCCTTGGCGAGGAACCGCTGGCCACCGACCACCGTCGACGGCAGGTCGAGCACCGCCTGCTTGGTGCCCGCCGTCGGGGTCGTGGTCGGAGTCGGGGTGATGGTCGGCGACGGGCTTGCGGCCGCCACCTCGACCCCGGTCGAGGGGGCCGACCACGGCGACCAGCCAGCACTGTTCTGCGCTCGCACACTCGCCGTGTAGTGGCCTGGGGCGACGCCGGTCAGCGCTGCCGTGAGACCGTTGGTGACGGTGGCGGAGTGGACGCCATCGCTGAGGGCCACCTCATAGGCGCTCACCGGTGCGCCGCCATCGACGGCCGGAGCCGTCCAGGTGACGTTGATGGTGTCACCGCTGGCCGAAGCCTGCACCTGCTGCGGAGCACTCGGGGCGACCACCTGCGGCGAGGCGATGGTGAACGTTGAGGTGGCGCTTCGGGTGGTGTGGCCAGCCTGATCGGTCAGTTCGGCGTACCACTGGTAGGAAGTGTCGGGCTGGACTGAGGTGAACACCACGCCGGCCGGTTGGGTTCCGCGAGTGGACTGAACCTCGCCGATCTGCGTCGGAGCCCCGGCAGCCAGCGTGAGTGACCCGGTCTCCAAGGTCCGGGTGGTGTTGGCGTCCAGGTCGAGTTCCAGGACGAAATTCTCCGAATCGGAACCGTGGAAACCGGACACCGCGGACTCGCTGATGGATTGGTGCCACGCACCTTCAGAGGTCGTCTTGTTCAGCAGCGGGGAGTAGGTGTTCGCATAGAGCAGGCCGTTCTCGACGTCGATGCTCAGTTGCTTGAAGTACTCCTGACCGCCGTAGACCCGTCCCTGATAGTCGGTGAGAATGCCGTAGGTGGTGGTGCTGCCGTGAGTGCGGGCCGCCACCCCGGTTCCGGTGATGTGACCGCCCAGCACCAGCTTCACATTGTCAAAGGGATCAACCAGCTTGCTGGTGATGTTGCTGTTGGACCAGTTGTTGGCACCGGTGTTGACGCAGTTGTGATTCGCAATGATCACGTTGTAGGCGGGGTGATCCTTGATCACCTGCGCAGCCCAAGCCAGGCCCTCGTCGCCGGAGTTGTCCGCTGAAAAGAAGCCGACGGTCAGCACCAGGATCTTGGCCCCACCGATGGTGCCGTAGTAGTAGTAGTTGTCGATGCCATTGCTGCCGCCGAAGGTCCACGGGCTGCCGGCCAGGTCGTCGGCGAACCGCGACATCGGGTTGTACTTGGGCATCATCACCGAGTTGTTGCGGTTCAACTCATAGTCGTGGTTGCCCCAGGAGATCATCGCCGGGATCTTGGCTGCTTCCAGAGTCTTCATCGCCGGCTCGGAGTTCTTCCACTGATACTCCTGCGAGAGATAGGGACGGTTCACCCAGTCACCGGCCTGCACGACGAGCTGCGTCTTGCGCTCGGCGGCAGTGTCGCTGACGTACTGCAACTGGTCGGTGAGCAGGTCGGGCGTTGCCTGTGAATACAGCTGGGAGTCCGGGATGTGTGCCATGCCCCAATCGAAATCGGCCGAATCAGGCTGGGCGGAGTAATCACTGCGAGCGAACGGCAACGAGGTGAGGCCTCGCCAGATCAACACGGTGAGCTTGTGATCAGCAGAAACCGGGTGATTCTCCGCCGTCGTCGCGGTGACGTCGAGGTTCACCGTGCCCCCGGTACTGCTGGAGCCGGTCGCGACCATCTGCCAGCTACTGGTGTCGGTGTTCCACACCAGAGCCGACACTCGACGCTCATCGGCCTTGCCACTCCAGGTGAGGTGGAACTGGTCCTGGGCGGCCTGATCATCGGTGAGCGAGATCGAATACAGCTGATACGGATTCTTGCTGTCTCCCACAGTGATCGGGTGCAATTCGGTGGTCACCTCACCACTGTCCGGAGTCAACGCGTCCGGCGTGCGCGCGCTGGTGGTGCCGGCGCGCACCACGGTGTTGTCTTCGTTCAGCGCGATCGAGGCGTTGGCGTAGAACGCTGTCTGCACCGATTCCTGGTCGTCGGTCACCGGGGTCGCATTCAGCGCAACGTCGGTGTGGGCTGTGGTGGCCTCGTCCGAGGTATCGGAGACGGCAGGCTGGACCGGCGCCTTGGTGTCCACCACCGTCAGCGGAACACGCACCTCGCTGGTCTTTCCCGCTGCCGAGGCCTGCAGGAGGAGCTCCTGGTCACCGAGGGCGTTGACGGGAACCTTGATGCTGAAATGCCCGGCATCGACGGTCTGGCTGAATACCTGGTCGCCGGCCACGCTTGCCGTGAGCTGAGCACGCGCACCCAGAGTTCCGGTGACCCTCACCAGTCCGGCCTCAACCTGCGAGCCGCTGTCGGGGTCGTCGACCACGAGCTCGAGGTTCTGGTCGGCCTTCGCTGTCAGCGTGCCCACACTGACCGCGTCGCCGAAGTAGTTGGCGTAGCGGAATGCCTCCAGGTCGGGGCTGAACGCCTTGCCGGCCACCTCGACTTCGTAGGCGATGCCGCGGAATGGCGAGGCCAGGGTGCCGTCGTTGGTGTAGTAGTCACCGATGGTGGTCAGAACCTTCGGGTCCGCATAGGTCGAGCGGTATTCGACCATCTGAGACAGCAACTCTGCGCCGTCGAGGAAGACCGAGTAGGTCATGCCGTCATAGGTTTGGGTGATCAGGTGCGGCTTGCCGTCGGCGGGGAAGTCGAACTCGTTGTTCAGGTCCACATTGCCGAATTCGAAGCTGTTGCCGGCCAACCGCACCGCCAGCTTTCCGGAGCTCTTGATGCCCTGCCAGAAGGTGACCTGACCATCGCTGGTCCGAGATTCCTTGGCCACGATCGGAGCATTTCCGGTCATGGCACCGAGTTGAGCAGCGGTGAGCGAGACCACCGAGCTGATCGCGACGCGGTCATAGCCGCCGCCGATGTCGCCGCTGTATTGCAGCCGCGCCCCACCCAGGGCGGCGGTGCCGTCACCACTGTCGTCCATACCGGTATTCCAATCGGCACCGACCACCGAAGCGGTGGCCTTTCCGGTGGAGTCGGTGAAGCTGGTGCCGTTGGCGGAGTTCTTCGCGAAGTGCTCGACCAGGCTGTAGTCGTCGGCCCACACCTGCGCAGCGGCGTTCTTGCCCTGATCGGTGCCGAAGTAGGCCCACACCGTGGTGCCCGACTTTGCCGCCAGTGACGGCACCCGCACCCACACCACCGAGTTGCCGCCGGGATTCCAGGATTCGGCCTCGTAGGGCAGCGCCGTACCGTCTTCGGCGAAGAACGCCAACTGAGTTGCGGCGACCTGCGGTGTGTCGGTCAGCGTCACACGCACCGGCTGATCGGTGATCACCGTCCGCGTGTCATTGCGGATGGTCACCGAAGTCCGAGTGGACGCATCGGTTGCCGCCCAGGCCAACTGGGAGCCGTCGGTCACGACCGCACCGCTGAGTTTGCGCAACTTGGCTTCCCTGGCCCGCAGCGCATCCTCATTGTGAAGCGCGCCACGCTGTGCAGCAGTGAGCTGGTCCACCGAGGTGCGCACCTTCGTGACCGCCGCTGCATCGGCGGCGGTGAGCTCGTCCACCGCGGGGAGTGCCGCGATCTGGTCGTCCACTTCCGAGACCTGTCGGTCGATGCCGAAGCTCTCGAAGAGCCGCGGTTGACCCTGGTCGCGAATGTCGTAGACGTCGACGGTCAGCCGATTCTCGCTGACACGGACCGCAGCGAAGTTCTCCGTGGCCTGCGCACCCGTGCGGTCGAACAGCTGCAGATAGGACTCCAGGTCGAGGGCACTACTGCTGGATTTCTGGGAGTAGTGCTTGGCGCCGCCGGTGTTGGGAAGGAAGAAGATGGTGCCGTTGGGCTTGATCGCGTATTCGACGCGCTTGCCGTTCACCATTTCGGTGAAGGTCTGGGTCTTGACCGTCTTCGCCGAGGCAACTGCGGACGCATCGTAGGTCAGCGGCTTGGAGCGGCTGATCACATGGTCGTGCCCTTCCAAGACCAAGTCGATGCCGACCTCGGCCATCACCGGTAGCAGCTCCTGGCGCATCGCGATGATGTCGGCGTCGTCGGCGTGGTTGCCCGTGGTGAACGGGCCCTTGTGAATGTTGACGATCACCCACTGGGCGCCGTCCTTGCGGGCCTTGGTGACATCCTCACGCAGCCAGCTGAGCTGGTCGGCGGACAGATTCTGGCTGGCACTCTCGTTGGTGTTCAACACCACGAAGTGAGCCTTGTTGTAGGTGAAGGAGTAGTAGGCCCCGGCAGTGGTGCTCTGACCGTTAGGGGCAGGCACCGCGAAGTGGTCGATGAACCCATTGGTCGGCGCGTCGTGATTGCCCGCCGCCGGTGCGATGGTGGTCGACAGCAGGCTGTCCTGGGCAGAGGTCAGCAGATTTTCCCAATCGGACTCCGAGCCGCCGTGTTCGACTAGGTCACCGTTCTGCATGAGGAACTGCGCAGTGGGCACCGCCGACAACGACTTGGCGATGGTGGCTGCCGACAACTGGGCCTCGGTGAGGTTCTGCGCCTGGGTGTCGGCGATGTCGACGAAGCTGAAGTCGGAGTGGCCGTCGCTGGTGAGGAAGGTTCCAATCGAGCTCCACACTCCCATGGCCGGGTCGCCGACCCGGTAGTAGTAGCGCTCGCCGGGGGTGAGGCCGGTGATAGTCGCCTTGTAGAAGTTCTCCCCATCCAGCCCGGAACCGCGCGTCGCGGTGGCGGTGGTGGCGCCCTCCAGGCTCTTCGCGGTCGACACCTGGACCGTCGCGGTGTCACTGGTGAGATCGGAGTACCAGGTGAAGGAACGTTCGGTGCTCGGATCGGCGGTGAAGGTAGCTGTGATCCGGTTGGGGCGATCGCCGATGCGCACGTACTTGGGGAGCGGATGGCTGAGGGTCTTGTCGAAGGTCCAGTCGGTTTCAAAGCTCCAGCCGATGCCTTCGTAGGTGCTCTGCTTGGCCAGCTCAGCGGCCGAGGTGTCGGCACCGTTCTGGCTGGTGGCAGTGCCGCTGACGGTATTGCCGCTGATGGTGATCGCGGAGTTGGCCAGGTTCTTGTCCAACACGCTGACCGCATAGGAGCCAGTGGCCTGGTAGTAGCCCAGGATGCGTCCGACGAAACCCGTGACGGTACCGGTGTAGGTGATGGACCCATCGAGGGAGACATTGCCGTCAATAGTGACGGTGTTGCCACTGCCGGGGTAGGACACGATGGCGCCGGCATCGACTCCGCGGGTTCCGGTGTTGCCGCTGTTCACCACGGTGAGATCCATGGAGGCCAGATTGTGCTTGATCACTGAGGTGTTGTGGGCGTAGCCGGCGATGCCGCCGGGCATCTTCTTGGCTTTGGCGCTGCCGTCGACCCAGCAGTTGGTCACCGAGCTGGCTCCGCGCAGTTCGGCAGCGATCCCGGAGACCTTCTCCACCCCGGCACCGTCGAGGTGCATTC
>DMIX01000455.1 GCA_003451975.1 Propionibacteriaceae bacterium | reverse complement strand
CACCGCTGGCTGAGCCTGTCGAAGCCCCGCCGACCGACGCCGCCGACTACCCCACAGCGAAACCCGAGGCTGACTCCACCACCGGCGCGGTATTGGTCGGGTACGGCGCCAAGGCTGGCTCGGTGGCCCGGCGGCGCCGCCGCAACGCCGAACTGGTGGTACCCGAAACCGACCAGGTGCAGGAGTCCTACGACACCTCCAAGCCGGTATCCCGCCACACCGACGACGTCACACCCTCCGAACGACTGTCCGCCGAGCCCTCCGGGGATCACCTGCCGCCGCCGGGACGCCCACACCATGCCAGCGCCGGCCCGCGCACCGCACCCCGCGCCAAGCCTGCCGTCCGGCGGGTAGCCCGCGACCTGGGGGTGGATCTGAACAAGATCCGCGGCACGGGTCCCGACGGCCTCATCACCGCTGAAGATGTTGTCGCCAGCATCGGAACCCTGCCCGGAGTCGATCAACGGGTACCGCTGCGGGGTGTCCGCAAAGAGATGTTCGCAGCCATGACCGCCTCGCTACAGATACCCCAAGCAACCGCCATGATCGAGGCCGACGTCACCGGCTCGGTGGAGATGCTGCAGTTGCTGAAGCAGCGCCGCGAGTTCACGACGCTACGAGTCTCGCCGCTATTGGTCTTCGCCAAGGCCGCCTGTCTGGCGATCTCGAAGGTCCCCGAAATCAACTCCAGCTACGACGAGACCACCCGCGAGATCGTGCTCCACGGCGCGGTGAACCTCGGCATTGCCGCTGCCACACCGCGGGGACTCATGGTGCCCAACATCAAGAGCGCCGAGAAAATGAACCTCACACAGTTGGCCGAAGCGCTCAACGCAATGGTCTCGGTTGCCCGCGAGGGCCGCGTTCAGCCGTATGACCTGGCCAATGGCACCTTCACCATCACCAACATCGGCGTCTTCGGCGTCGACGGCGGTACCCCGATCCTCAGCCCGGGCGAGGCCGCAATCATGTGCTTGGGCACGATCCGACGCAAGCCGTGGGTCGTTGGCACTGGCGAGGATGAGCGGATCGAGCCGCGCAGCGTGTGCACCGTGTCGTTGACCTTCGATCACCGCCTGGTGGACGGCGAGATGGCCTCGAAGTTCCTCGCCGAGGTGGCCACGATCATGTCCAACCCCGGTTTAGCGCTGCTGTTCTGAGGCCGGCCGCACCGAGGCTTCGACAAGCTCAGCCAACGGGGAATCGCGTCTCCCCTCCCGCTCCCTGAGCTTGACGAAGGGCGCGACCCTGAAGTCTCAGCTCCACCAGATCTGGCGGGCCCGCGGGTTGCCCTGGGACTCGAAGGAGTCGCCGGCTTCCTTGAGTACCTGGATCAGCTCGGCATCGGTGAAGTCGTAGCCATCGGCTACCGCGGCCGCGACGAAGTCCTCCATGGTCTCCAGTTGGTCGTACTTCAGGCGCACGGTCTTGTCCTCGCCACCAGCGATCAGCAGGCGCTCGGCTTCTTCTTTGGCCATCTCAGTCTCCTTGGGTCAATGACGGAAGTCGGCGTACAGCTCTGGACGACCGGGCTCAGGCTAGCGGTGCGAGCGGCGGTTTTAACCTGGCTTCGCAAGGCTGTAACAACCCTGAAAAGCAGCCCCACCCACAAGCCTGGGATGCGGGCGAGGTTCTAGAGTTGTGCGCGGGCCACCCCGGCAGGGTCGGCCCGGACGGGAGTAACATACATCGAGCCCACCAGCCTGGCGGTGACGCGGCTGGACAACATCCGCGCCAACCTGGAAGCGATCCGGGCGCGAGTGGGCTCTCGACTGGTTCTGGCCGCGGTCAAGGCGGACGCCTACGGCCATGGCGCGGTCGCGGTGGCGCGCATGATTCAAGACTCGAGGACGGCCGACTGGCTGGGCGTCGCCAGCGTCGGCGAAGGCCTCGAACTGCGTGCGGCAGGCATCACCTTGCCGATCCTGAAGCTGTCCATGACCCGGCATCCCGAGGAGACGCTGGCCGCGGTGAGTAACTCGATCACGCTGACGGTCACCGACACCGCCTCGATCGTGGCGGCCGCTGCGGCCGCAGTCGAGGCTGGTGTGGTCGCCGACGTGCATCTGAAGATCGACACCGGCATGCACCGCATCGGCTGCCCTCCCGAGCAGGCCGTCGAACTGGCTACCTTGATTGATCGAACCGCCGCCCTCTCGCTGGGCGGAGTGTTCTCGCATCTGCCGATTTCCGACGTCCCGGCTGGCGCGGATTTCACTGTCAGCCAGCTACGGCTCTTCACCGAAACGGTGGCCCAGATCGAGTCGGCGCGCGGCCCGGTGCGGTTGAAACACCTGGCCAACTCCGGTGCTGTCCTCAACCACCCCGACACCTGGCTGGACATGGTGCGTCCGGGCATCATCATCTACGGGGCCTACCCCGATCCGGCCTCCGAGCACACGCTGGCGCTGCGTCCGGGTTTGGAGTGGTCGACCTACCTCAGTTTCGTGAAGAAGGTACACGCCGGCGACTCGGTGAGCTACGGCCTGACCTGGACCGCCGAGACCGACACCTGGGTGGGCACCCTCCCCATCGGCTATGCCGACGGGTACTCCCGACTGTTCAGCAACCACGGCCGGGTACTGGTCGGCGGACGCAGCTGCCCGGTGATCGGACGAATCTGCATGGACCAAACCCTGATCGACCTGGGGCCGGACACCGATTCCGTGGTTGGCGACGAGGTGGTCCTGATCGGCTCCGATGGTGGCAATGAGATCACTACCACCGAACTCGCCGAACTCATGGGCACTATCCCCTACGAAGTGACGTGTTTGCTCACCCGTCGAGTGGGTCGGGAACACGTGAGTTGAGACTGCTGCCGGTGATCGGCGTCGGTCTGCTCAGGCAGCATGAGTGACGGCATACCTTTCCAACAGCCATCGCACACCGGCGCGCGCCAGTAGCAGCACGATGATCAATCCGGTCACGGCGAAGAACCCACCAAGCTGGACTGAACCCGCGAAGCTGAACGCCACCAGCTCCAGCACCACAAACTTGCTGCCCACCAGGACCAACCACAGCAGGATGATCCCGGCGACCTTCCCGATCAGCCGGGGAGCCTGTTTGATGCCGAGTTTCACCCGATTCTTCACCACGACCACGATCTCGAGGACCAGCTTCAGCAGCACTGCGGTGAGCAGCGACAGCGTGAAGGTCTCGCTGATCACCGCCGGGAAATACTCCGCAGCCAAGTTCAGTACGACCACATACACGAAGATGTCGACGACGTCGGCTGCCGAGAGGTGCAATCGCCACGATTGCCGCGCCGGTGAAGCCATGCCACTCAGCCTAGATCCGCACGATGCGGCTCAGCGCCAACCCAGACCGGGAGCGACCTGAGTGAGACGCGCCTCCACTACGTGGGCGTTGTAATCAACCCCTAACTGGTTCGGGATGGTGAGCAACAACGTGTCGGCAGCTGCGATGGCCTCGTCCTTGGCCAACTGCTCCACCAGGACGTCGGGCTCGGCGGCATACGACGGACCGAACCGGGCATTGCCGCCGTCGAGGTAGCCGACTTGGTCGGTCTCCGGGCCGCGCCCACCGAAGTAGGCCCGATCTCGGTCGTCGGTCAGCGGGAAGATGCTGCGGCTGACCGACACCCGAGGCGTCCAGTCATGGCCGGCCTGCTCCCAGGCCGTGCGGAAACGCTGAATCTGCTCGGCCTGCAACTGGTGGAAGGGAATCCCGGTGTCCTCGGTCAGCAGGGTCGAACTCATCAGGTTCATGCCCTGTCCGGCCGCCCATTCGGCGGTCGCACGAGTGCCTGCTCCCCACCAGATGCGCTGGCGCAGACCCTCGGAGTACGGCTCCAGGCGCAACAAACCCGGCGGGTTCGGGAACATGGGCGTTGGATTGGGTTGCGCGAAGCCTTTGCCGCTGAGCATGTCCAAGAAGACCTCGGTGTGGCTGCGGGCCATATCGGCGTCGGTGCTGCCCTCTGCCGGCACGTAGCCGAAGTACTTGTAGCCCTCAACGACCTGCTCGGGCGATCCCCGGCTGATCCCCAGCTGCAGTCGCCCCTCAGAGATCAGGTCGGCAGCGCCGGCGTCCTCAGCCATGTACAACGGGTTCTCATACCGCATGTCAATGACGCCGGTGCCGATCTCGATGCGCGAGGTCTTGGCACCGACCGCGGCGAGCAGCGGGAACGGGGAGCCGAGCTGACGGGCGAAATGGTGGACGCGGAAGTAGGCGCCGTCGGCCCCGAGATCCTCGACGGCTTGCGCCAACTCGATGGACTGCAACAGGGCGTCGGCACCGCTGCGCACCTGGGAGTGCACCGACGGCGTCCAATGTCCGAAGGAGAGAAAACCAATATGCTTCACGGTTTAACTAACTCCGAGTCTTGCCGAAACATTCCCATAGCAACCACACAGCGCCCAACCGGGCGAAGGTGCAGGTCGATTCGGCTTCATCTGGCAACCTTGGTGCTATGAGCAGCATGTGGCCCACCCATAGCGAACAGGAGCCTTGGTTCCGCATCGGACGCGTCGAGGTGACCTCGACCACCCTCCTGGTGGGACTGACCGCGATCTCCTGGCTGATCTGGGTGTTCAGCGGCACCAACAGCACGCAGTGGTTCTACTTCAGCGTGGACGCCCTGACCAGCGGCCAGGTGTGGCGGCTGATCACCTGGCCCTTCGCCGGAGCCCTGGACTTGTGGGCGCTACTCATCGCGGTGATGCTGTGGTACTTCGGAAACATGCTCGAGAAGTCGATCGGCCGCACCCGGATGGCGTGGCTGCTGGTCGGCATCTGGGCCTCAGTGACGTTGGCCAATGTCGTCATCGCGCTGCTGATGTCCTCCCAAGGAGTGCTGGCCGGGATTTCGTTGATCGAGTTCGCTGTCCTGCTGCTGTGGATCGCCGAATACCCGCATGCCCGTTTCCTGTTCAACATCCCGGCCTGGATCTTCGGGCTGGCCATCGTCGGCATCCAGGTTCTGCAGTTGGTTGCCTACGCCATGTGGACCGCCCTTCTGGCCCTGGTGCTGAGCATGGTGTTCATCGCCATCGCCGCACGCATGTCCGGACTACTGGCCGACTACGCCTGGATTCCCGGCAAACCTCAGACCCACAAACCCAAGGCGGCGAAAGTACCCCGCAAGCAGGCCCAACAGCAGGCTCGCCAGGCGTCCGATCAGGAACGGATGGACGCCCTGCTCGACCAGATCAGCCAACACGGATTGCAGAGCCTCACCACGGCCCAACGCAAAGAACTCAAGAAGCTCAGCGATCGCCGCCGCAACGGCTAACCTCGCTACAGCTAAGTCACGTTGCTACAGGCGCGAAGGTAGCAACGTGACGCGGGTGTAGTGAAGTGGCGGGGCTAACGGGTCAGCTGCTGGCGGGCGACGAACTCGCGCTTGACGTAGCCACCCAGGCCATAGGTAAGCCAGCCGTCCACCACGGCGCCGACACCACCGCCGACCAGCGGGATGCCGCGCATGACCACCACAGCCAGGTGTTTGCTGCTCATGCGTCCAGTCAAGGAACCCATCACGCGCTCGCTGATCTGGCGCTCCAGACCGGCATCGAAGGTCGGCGCGGTGGCTACTCCCAGCGGGGACGCCGGCATCTTGCCTGCGGCAACCAGTCTGCGCACCAGATCCTCACCGAGGATCGTCAGGGTGACCGCTGAACGCACTCGCGGGTCGTCGACGTCGTAACCACGCAGGTGGGCGATGGCTGCGGTCATGCGGACACTCAGCACGGCGAGTCCGGCGATATTGGTCGGCAGGCCGACCGGAACCGTGATCCACCCACCGATGCTGGTCAGGAAGCCTTGTGCCCCGGCAAGGCTGACGTGCTGACCGATGAGAGAGTCGATGGCCGCCTCTCGATCACCTCGGGCCTGCAGAGCCCGCGCGGCTGCGGTCTTGGCACCGGGAAGTTGCTCATTGCCATAGATCGCAAAATCGACGATGCTGCGCAACATCCCCCCGGCGACCTGCGGGGTGCGCGTCATCAGTTGCTTGCCCAGCTCGACTGGCTTGGCCATCGTGCCACCTCTCCGGAATCGGACGGGTCCAGCCTAGGCGAGACGGCGAAGACTGCACTCCGGCACGAACCCCGAGGCAACCCCCGGATTCACCCCGAGTTCGCAGGATTGCCTGGTTGTGCGTGGGTGTGGGGGTTGGTTTCGAGACGCGGCTACGCCGCTCCTCAACCAGCCGGAGGGACAACAGCGCCGCTCCTCAACCAGCCGAAGAGGCAATTGGGCCAGCGCTCGGGAGGCGGAGGGATAACTGGGCCGGGGCTCATGCGGGCGGGGGGCTACGCGGTTCCTCAACGAGCGGTACGAGGGGCAGCGCCGCTCCTCGGGCGGTCAACGGTGCGGCAGAATCAAGGTATGACGCGACTGAACGTGTTCGGGCCACCGGCCGAATGGCCGGATCAGGACCTGATCGCGTTCTCGTCGATGATGGACCCGGCCCTGGTGCTGGATGCCTACCGCAGCGGAGTGTTCCCGATGCCCCTGGAACACTCCGGTTTCGACCGCACTGGCTGGTGGTCGCCGCTGCGGCGCGGGGTACTCCCACTGGACGCCCTGGTGGTGAGCCGATCGCTGCGTAAGTCAGCCAAGCACTTCACCACCACCATCGACACCGCCTTCGACGAGGTCATCGAGCGATGCGCCGATCCGGATCGACCTTTCGGCTGGATCGATGCCAGCATCCGCGAGGTGTACAGCCATCTGCACCGATCCGGCTTCGCACACTCGGTGGAGACCCGAGACCACACCGGACGTCTGGTCGGCGGGCTGTACGGCATCTCGCTGGGCGGACTGTTCGCCGGGGAGTCGATGTTTCACGATGAACAATCCGGACGCGACGCCTCCAAGGTGGCACTGGTGCGGCTGGTGGAGTTCCTCAGCGACGACTACGCCGAAGCCCGCCTGATCGACACCCAGTGGCTGACAGCACACCTGGCCAGCCTGGGTGTGATGGAGATCGACCGCGGCGAATACCTGGACCTGCTCGACGAACTGCTGGCCGTCCCCGAGCCGGCCTGGCCGCAGCGAAGTGCCCATGCCTGAACTACCCGAGGTCGAAGCCCTGCGACTGTTCTTGACCGACACCGCCGTCGGCCAGGTGGTCGCGCGCGCCGAGTTGGCGTCCTTCACCTGCCTGAAGACTGTCGAGCCGCCGCTGACGGCACTGGGCGGGCTGGAGGTCGAGCAGGTCTGCCGCCACGGCAAGTTCTTGGCCGTCGAGATCGGTGGCTTGTGGTTGGCCTTCCACCTGGCCCGCGCCGGTTGGCTGACCTGGCGCGACCCGCTGCCCGAGCGTCCGGTCGCCCCGGGCAAGGGCCCACTGGCGCTGCGGGTCGCTTTCGCTGAGGGTGCCGGATTCGATCTCACCGAGGCCGGCACCCAGAAGCGGCTGGCGGTCTATCTGGTCGACGACCTCGGCCACGTACCCGGCATCGCCACTCTCGGACCGGATCCACTGGCCGAGGATTTCGATCTCAGCGGTCTGGACGCGATCCTCGACGCGTCCGGCCGCGCACAACTCAAAGGCGTACTGCGCGACCAGCGGGTGCTCGCCGGAATCGGCAATGCCTACTCCGACGAGATCCTGCATGCCGCCAAGCTGAGTCCTTTCGCTGCGGCGAGCGGTCTGAACGCGGCGCAGCGTCGCACCTTGTACGAGGCGATCCGCAGCGAACTGTCGCAGGCCGTTGCGCGGGCGTCAGGACTGGCGACCACCGAACTCAAGGACGCCAAACGCGCCGGGCTGCGCGTCCATGGCCGCGCCGGACAATCGTGTCCGACCTGTGGCGCCACCATCGCCGAGGTGAGTTTCGCCGATTCCTCGTTGCAGTACTGCCCGTCCTGCCAGACCGGCGGCAAGCTGCTGGCCGACCGACGCCTGTCGCGACTACTGAAGTGAACAGTGATCACAACCGAGGGTGAGCTGGCCCTGTTTACTGAGTAGGCTCTACTCCAGATTTCGGGGAGGTTCGGGTGCGAATAGCGATGAGGACGGCCTGGCGGTCGTTCGTCGATCGATTGCCGCCTTGGACTTCAAACCATCGACTGGGTCTGGCGCTCATCGTCGCTGCGTCGGTGGTCACCGTCGCGATCGCTTTCAGCGGTCCGTCAGCAGTCACGTTGAAGCTGGGGCCGCGCACCAATCTGCTGCCCCCGTGGTACCTGCCGGTGAGCTGGCTCCACCTGGGGGAGTGGGTGGTGGTGCCAGCACTGTGGCTGATGCTGTCGGTCGGCGCGATCGGCATGTGGATCAGTTGGCGCGCCATCAACGCCGGCTGGCGTCCGCGCACCTGGCGGCTGTTCGGACTCGGGGCGGCACTCAGCGTGGTCTCCAGTCTGATTCCGCCGCTGACCTCAGCTGACGTGCTGATGTACGCCGCCTACGGGCGGCTCCAGGTGCTCGGCCTGAACCCGTACGACATCACTCCAGCCGAAGTGTTCCGTCAGGCCTACGACCCGGTGCTGATCTGGACCGAGCGTCCCTGGCAGGACACCCCGAGCGTCTACGGCCCGGTGGCGTCGTACTCCCAATACCTGGCCTCCGTGCTGGGCGGGGAGAACATGCACAACACGGTGTTCTGGCTGCAGATGTTCACCCTGATCGCCTTCCTGATCACCGGGTTCATCGCCGTGAAGCTGGCCAAGGACGACCACAAGTTGCAGGCCCGCGTGGTGCTGTTCACCGTCCTCAACCCGCTGATGATCTGGGGCGTCCTGGTCGGTGCCCACAACGAAGCGCTCAGCGTGGTGTTCGCCATCGCCGGACTGTGGTTCTTCCGTAAGCACCCCTTCGTCGCCGGAATCGGCATCGGGCTGGCCGGGACGGTCAAGGTCTCGATGGTGTTCTACGGCATCGCCATGGTCTGGGGCTACCGGCACGACTGGCGACGCCTGCTGCAGTTGGTGGCTGGGGCGGCGTTGCCGCTGATCCTGGCCTACGGCTTGTGGATGCCCAACGCCTTGTTGGCCGCCCAGCGCAACACCGGCTACATCTCACCGGGGGCGTGGGGCGCGTGGGCATTGACCGCTTTCGTCCAGGTGGTCGATCCCGGCACCGCGCGTCAGATCGTGACCACCCTGGGTTGGGTGCTGCTGGTCGTTGTCGCCTGGATGCTCTCGCGCGTACTGCCGTGGCGGTTGATGCCGGGGCAGCCGCAGGACGCCAACCCGCGCCTGGACCCCCTGACCATCACCATCCGCACCACCGTGGTGCTGTGCACCGCCTGGCTGGTGACCTCACCGTGGGAATTCTCCTGGTACGACCTGATCACGTGGGCGCCGCTGGGTTTGCTGGCCGCCTCTCGGCTGGATCTGTTGATGATGTGGCGCGGGGCGTGGCTGTCGATCGCCTGGGTCACCGGTCGCGCACTGCAGTTCGGCGACGAGATGCACATCGTGGAGCGGTTCCTGCGTGAACAGCTCAATGTGGCAGCCCAATACGCGGTGTTGGTCGCCATCGTGTGGTGGTGGTGGAGCCGCGGCCATGAGCTGCCCACCGTGAAATCACTGATGCGGGCCCCGTGGCGAAGGCCCGCGGCCAGCCCCATCGAGGGCGATGAATCAGTGCCGCCGGTCGCCGTCGAGTCCTCGGGCTGAGCCGGCGCGGGTCATGGGCAGTGGGCATTCGACGCCTCAGGTACCGCTCACCATTACCCTTGTCAGGTGCTCGGATACTTCGGACCCGCGGGAACCTTCACCCATCAGGCCTTGCTCAGCCTCAGCGCTGAGCCAGCTGTGGCCTATGACACCGTCGCCCAAGCCCTGGACGCGGTCCGCACCGGCGAGATCACCGCAGCCATGGTGCCGATCGAGAATTCGGTCGAGGGCGGGGTGTCAGCGACTTTGGACATCCTGGCGTCCGGGCGTCCGCTGATGATCACCCACGAGGTGTTACTTCCGGTCCAGTTCAATCTCTATGCCCGTCCCGGGACGCAGCTCAGCGAGGTGAAGCGCGTGGTGACTCACCCGCACTCCGCCGCCCAGACCCGGGGTTGGATGATCTCGAATCTGCCGCAGGCTCGGATTACCGAGGGAGGCTCGAATGCCTACGCGGCTCAAGAGGTCAGTGATCCGTCCAGCAAATACGACGCCGCGATCTGCGGACGCATCGCCGGAGAGATGTACGGCTTGGAGCCGGTCGCCACCGAGATCGCCGACAACTCAGATGCGGTCACTCGCTTCGTGCTGGTGTCGCGTCCGGCCGATCCGCCACTGCCGACCGGCGCGGACAAGACCACCCTGGTGGCCTACATGTACGCCGACCACTCCGGTGCGCTGCTGGAGATCTTGGAGCAGTTCGCCAGCCGAGGCGTGAACCTCACCCGCATCGGCTCCCGCCCCACCAAGACCCAGCTGGGCAGCTACTGCTTCAGCATCGACGCCGAGGGGCACCTGCGCGATCCGCGCATGGCCGAAACCCTGCAGGGCTTGCATCGCATTTGCGCCGAGGTGGTGTTCCTGGGTTCCTATGCCCGCGCTGATCAGGTGCGTCCGCAGATTGCGCGCGGCTTCACCGACGCCGATTACGCGGCGGCGAAATCGTGGTACGCCGGGCTGATCCACCCCGAGGACGACTGATCCATGCGGCCGAATGAGTTCACCGAACTGCTGAAATCCCGGTACAGCGTTCGGGACTTTCGCCCCGACCCGATTCCTGAACAGCTCCTCGCCGAGATTCTCGACGACGCCCGCTACGCCCCGAGTTGGAGCAATACCCGCGGCTACACGCTGGCCGTGGCCAGCGGCGCCCAGCTCGAGCGGCTGCGCAGCGCCTATGTCGCAGAGTTCGACGCCGCCTTGGGCATGTATCACCGCAAGCCATCGGCCTTCGTGAGGGCAGCGATCACTGGCCGGCTGCCGGATGGCGACTTCAAGACCTGGGGCCGTTACCCCGACGAGCTGCGTCCGCGCAGTGTGAAGGTCGGCGTCGGGCTGTACCAGCATCTCGGCATCGAACGCGGCGACCGGGATGGCCGCGACGCCTGGAATCGACGCAACTGCGAGTTCTTCGGGGCACCGACGGTGATCTGGGTGTTCGCCCATGGCGGCCTGCTGCCGTTCTCGGCCCAGGATGCCGGTTTGATGATGCAGACGCTGATGCTGTCGGCCACCGCCCACCAGGTGGGTTCGTGCGCTTTGGGCGTGCTGGCGACCTGGCGACGCTTGATCGATGCCGAGTTCGACATTCCGCGTCCTTACAAGCTGCTCACCGGTCTCGCGCTGGGCTACCCGTCCGAGGCCGCGGTGAACCAGTTT
>DMIX01000073.1 GCA_003451975.1 Propionibacteriaceae bacterium | reverse complement strand
GGTGAAGGAGCCGCTGTAGAAACCCACCTGCCGCGGGGTGTACAGCATGGTCGGCACGCTGATCTGGGTGGAGTAGAGCGAGATGCTGCCATCACCGGCATCCCAGCGTCCGAGTCCAGCGAAGTCGGTCCGCACTGACTGCCGAGCCGACGGAACGATGAACCACAGATGTGGCTTGGTGCCGTCGGCAGCCACGAAGGTGAACTGCCGCAGGTTGAGCTCCGTGGAGACGACCACGATGTCGGTGCTGATGACGACCTCGGTCTGACTGGTCGGATTAGAGCTGATGCCGCCCTTGCACTTGGTGCCGTCCACGATCGTCGGAGCGGTCAAGGTGGCCAGCGCAGTCGCCCAATCGCGGTTCCTGCAGATCGCGCTTCCGGAACTGACCACCATGGGGCTGAAGCCAGGCCAGTCGGCGGCGTCATAGCCGTAGTCCTGCCACGACAGCAGCAGCGCCGGGTCAGGCCCGGTCACGGCAACCTCAGCCTGCGACAGCTTCACGGTGGGCTTGTCGGGGGCCGGCGGTGCCGGTGCCCGACGAACGGTTCCCGCTACCCGGCTGCTGGCGTCCCTAGGGTCCAGAGAATCACCGGCGGGCAGGATGAGATCCCCACCGACTTCGCCGCTGTTGGGCAGATAGACGTCGCCGCCGGCCTGGAGGTCGTCGACGACCTTGCCGTAGTTGTTGACCTCGCCGCTGGCGAAGACTTTCGCCTTGGCGACCCCGTTGTTGTCGATATTCAGCGCCCCCGCAACGGTGATGTCGCCGCCCACGGGTCCGTACACGTAGCTTCGGCTGGTGCCGGCGGCCAGCATGGCACCGCCAACTTTGCCGTTGTAGTCCAGGGTGATCGCACCGGCGCAGGCAAGGTCGCCACCGACCTTGCCGTAGACGGTGGTGCGGTCAGTGCCGGCGATCGTGACGTCACCGGTGACCGAGGCGTTGTAGTCGAAGACCACGTCGTCACCGGCGGCGAAGTCACCAGTAATGGTGCTGTACAAGTAGCTCGTCGATGAGCCCGCCGCGATCGTGTCCCCACCGATGCTGCCGTTGTAGTCCAGCAGCAACGAGCCGAGCGTCTTGAGCTGCCCGCTGACGGCGCCATAGACGTAGGTCCGGCTGGTGCTGGAGGAGGTGAGGTTCCCGCCGATCTTGGCTCCGTAGTACAGCGTGACCGGACCGCCCGCAGCAAGACTGCCGCCGACGCTGCCGTACACGTAGCTACGATCGGTGCCCGCAGCCGCCGCGCTGCCTCGAATACTGCCCTGATAGTCGACGTCCACCGTGCCTGAGGCCGTGAGATTGCCGTGAACCGCGCCTTGAACGTCAGCGTCACCGAAGGCCGTGACGTCTCCGGTCACGATGCAGCCGTTGTCCGCGGTGAAGTCGCCGTCGACGATCACATTGACCGACATCTGCTCATTGCAGGTGAAGTTGCCGTCGATGACGGTCAGATCCCCGGGCTTGGAGTTGCTGGACTCCACCGGATCGCTGTTGTAGTAGGTGGTGGTGGAGAAGAACGTCAGCGCTCCGTACTTGTTGCCGTAGCTGTGACTGCTTTGGAAACTGAACACAGCCTCCACCGTGACCGACCGATTTCCGGCGGCGCTGCCAACCGAGGTGAAGGTCACGGTGTCGGTTCCAGCATCGCAGCTCACCTGGTATTGCGGTGCCGACGTGGAGGTGATGGTTCCGGTACACCCCTCGGCTTTACGGAAGGCCGCCAGCGCCACCGCCACACCCGCATCGGCGGCTGCGCGAGCCTGTGCCGTGCTCTTACCGGAGGCCAGCGAGGAACTGGTGTTGCTCACGATCGCGGCCAAGGTCAGGGCAAAAAGGGTCAGTACCAGCATCATCACCAGCACCGAAACCAGGGCCGAGCCCTGGTCGTCGCGTCGCAGCTTCACCAACATGATTCCGGACTCCCTGCCCCGAAGGCGGTCGCCGTCGCAGCCCCGGCGATGGGAACCGTGACCGAGCCGGAGGCGAACCGGAACGAGTAGTCCAACCGGGTCGCATCCCCGCTGAACGCATCGCCACCGCTGAGACCACCACTGACACCGGTGGCCAGCACCGTCCAGGTGCTGTAGTCGGTATCGGTGATCGAGGAATCAGAGGTGCGGTAGACGAGTTTGTGATCGGAGGTCAACGCCCACGCGGCGCACTGCCATCCGGTCGTGCCGGTGGCGACGCGGGCCTGAACGGTTGAGCCCGTCACCGAGATAGCACTGGCATTGCCGACGCCTGATTGCAGAGTGTTTGCGACCACCTGCGCGTGGCCGGTGGCCGTGTCGCGATCGCCCGCGACGGCTTGGGTCTGGAAGCCCACATAGAACAGGCTGGCCACCACGGTCAGGACCAGCACCGTCAAGGTGGAGTACATGATGACTTCGACCAGCGAGATTCCGGCTTGCGGATCAGTGATCGGCTGACGCGGCGTGGTCATGGCGTCACCACCAGAATTTCGCTGGTCAGCTCCACCACGGGTTTGGTCGAATCGGGACCGTAGCCGTCGATACGAACGGCAACCGTTCCCGGGTATTCGGCGGGACACTCGCCGACGACGACAGCGGCGTGCGCACCAGACCCGGACGGATCGGTGATGCCGGCCGCCGCGGCGGCACTCACGGCCGCACAGGAGTTTTCACTGGTATTGGGGAAGGCGGCTTCGAGGGCGGCGAGTTGACCGTTGACCAGCGACGTCGCTGCGACCAGGTCCCGGTTGCCGGCACTGGCCGCCACTGCGCCCATCATCAGGGGCAGTACCCCGATGGACATCATCGCGAGAATGAACATGGCGACCACGATCTCCACCAGACTGACCCCGGCCTGGTCGGCCGGGATCGTTCGTGTGGGGTGGCTGGTCACGGTGTTCACTTCCCATGGTTGTTTGAGGGCTTGGTGGTCTGGGGCAGCACAGCCGCCCCAGACCACCAAGATGTGGGATCAGCAGCCCGGGCCGGAGGTGACGGTGTTGCCCCAGCCGGTTGCGGAGACGCAGACGTCGCCAACGGTGGCCGGCGCCGTGCCGCCCTCCCAGGCGACCGTGATGCTGGTGTCACCGGGGACGATCAAGGTGGGCGTCTCGCCGTTGGCCAACTGAGCGGTGGCCTGCGTCGCGCCGTTGGCGGCCACAGCCGCCACAGCGTTCGTCTGCGCGGTGGCCTGAATGTTGCCGAACACCGGGATGGCGATGGCCACCAGGATGCCCAAGATGGCGACCACGACGATCAGCTCGATGAGCGAGAAGCCTGCCTCGGCCTCGTCGCGGCGCTGCCGCAGGTCTTGCAGTTTCCGGCTGAAGATGTTCATTGTTTCCTCCATAAGCGAGTTTTCAATGAGCCGGATAAGAACCCGAGTGGTTGCTTCGATGGATCCACCCGACCCCACAGACAGATTAGTACAAAACTGTAGAAATCGGCGAGGATTCGCAAAAAACCCTCAACCTATGCATCACACCTAGCCAAACCGGTTTAGAAGCGCCGTCCAGATTCCCCCGTACGGGGGACAAACAATGCACGAACGTCTTTTGTCACCCATAAGGGGACTTCGTATTTCTATTTCCGTCACCCGAAAGAGTGACCGGTTTTTCCGTGAACACCGGACACAATGTGGAGCATCACGACACCGACGCCGGTCGGGCGGCTCAAAGCGGGGCTCGGCCCCGAGGCAGGCCGGACGCACCGGCGCCTCGGACACCGGCGATTGCCTGGGATCACATCCGCTGCGGTGCTTCAATGCCGAGCAGATCCAGCCCGGCGGCCAAGACCTGCTTGGTGGCATCGCACAGGGCCAACCGCGACGATCGCACCTCACCCTCGCTCTTCAACACTGGGCACTGCTCGTAGAACGAGCTGAGCGCGGTGGCGAGTTCGTACAGGTAGCCGCACAATCGATGCGGCTGCAGGGTCTGCGCCACCTCCGCGACCGTCTCGCCGAAGCGGCTCAGCAGCAGTGCGAGCTGTTGTTCGGCAGGCTCATTCAGCACCGTGATAGTGGCGTAGTCGATGCCCTCGGCGTCGGCCTTGCGCAGGATCTGATTCACCCGGGCATGGGCGTACTGCAGATAGGGGCCGGTATCGCCGGTGGTGGCTACCATCCGGTCGATGTCGAAGGCGTAATCCTTCTGCAGACCACTGGACAGATCGGCATACTTGATCGCCGCCAAAGCGATCTGCGGAGCCGCCAGCTCATCGGCGGCGTCCAACAGCGAGTTCAGCGTGACCGCCGTGCCTTCCCGGGTGGAGAACTTCTTGCCGTCAGCGCCCAGCACCTGACCAAAGCCCACGAACTCCGCCTGCACGGCGTCGGGAAGGTATCCGGCCAACCGCGCCACGGTGAAGAGCTGGTGGAAATGGAACTCCTGCGGGGTTCCCA
The DNA here is from genome assembly GCA_003451975.1 of Propionibacteriaceae bacterium. Classification (GTDB taxonomy): domain Bacteria; phylum Actinomycetota; class Actinomycetes; order Propionibacteriales; family Propionibacteriaceae; genus Propionicimonas. The sequence continues at coordinate 4,784 of DMIX01000073.1, read as the reverse complement.
CCACATAGATCAGCCGGTCGGCGTGCAGCACCCCGACGCGGTAGCGGATCGCGGCCAAATCGGTACAGGTGTAGCCGTAGCCGCCTTGGGCATTGCGAATGATCGCCGGCGTCTCCTGGCCCTCGACGAAGACCGCCAACGCACCTTCATCGACTCGGGCGATGCCGCGGTCCTCCAGATCGGCTGCCACCACCGGCAGATCGTCGTTGTAGATCGATTCCCCGGCCAGGTCGGCATCGGTGAGCAGGATGTGCATGCGTCGATAGGTGGCATTGAAGCCGGCCAGCGACACCTCGATCAGTTGGTGCCAGAGGCCGATGGTCTGCGGATCTCCCGACTGCAGCTTCACCACACGCGCCCGGGCCCGGTCGGCGAACTCCTCGGATTCCTTCAGGTGGGTGTTGGCGCGCTGGTACAACTCTTCGGCACCAGCCAGGTCGAGCGCTGCGACATCCAATCCTTCATCCAGGATCTGCTCGACGAGCATGCCGAACTGTCGACCCCAGTCGCCGATGTGGTTCTGCGGAATGACGGTGTGACCCTGGGCGCGTAGCACCCGAGTGAAGCAGTCACCGATGATCGTCGAACGCAGGTGCCCGACGTGCATCTGCTTGGCGACATTGGGAGAGGAGTAATCCACCACGACGGTGCGCGGTCGGGTGGCGGCGGCAATCCCGTGGGCGGCGTCGGCGAGCACCTCGGAGGCGACCCTGGCCAGTACCTCGGCGCGGATCCGCAGGTTGATGAAGCCCGGTCCAGCGATCTCCAGCGGTTCGCAGACCTCCGTCAGATCGAGTGCGGCGACCAACTCGGCAGCGACCTCGCGCGGCGGGCGTCCGGCAGCATTCGCCAGGCGCAGCGCGACATTGGTCTGAAAATGACCGAATTGGGGTCGCGTCGCCGGACGCAGTTCGGGATCGACACCAGCGACCTCAGCGATCCGGCTACTCAACAGGGTGGGCAAAGACAACATAGGTGGCATTCTCCCACGTCGCCGGCGTGATACCCGACGGCGACCGTCGGCTCAACCGACGGATTCAGGCGGCGCCACTTCGCGGCGAAGGGGGCTCTCAACCGACTTGGTGCAGCCCAGCGGCATCACGCACCGTCACCCGACCCCGTGAGGAAGGCGCCCACCACCACGGTGCTCACGGTGCAAGGTGCTACATCCTCCCCCATAGTCGGTGGACGATGCAGCACCTAGAGACTCACTCAGCGAGCAGTCGGTCTCGTGAGTGGGGCTACGGGTCCAGACCGCTCCTGGTGGGCTGCGGTCGGTACCCATGTGAACTCGGCCGAAGGGCTGTGCCAGACCACCGATGGCAGCCACGTACTGGTCATTCCAGGCGATGATCGGCCTCGGACTGCTGCTGACCAAGGATGTCGCGGACCAATTTGAGATTGGCCACCAGCTCACGGCTCCAGCCCCGCAACCAGCGCCCCGGCGAATGCCGCAGCGACAGGTCACCCACACCCCAGGCGTCCAGATCCAAGGCGGCACAGGCGGTCAGGGCGCGCGGCAGGTGATAGCCCTGAGTCACCACCGTCAGGCTTTGCACACCGAACTCGTCGCGGGCACGACGACAGGAAGTGAAGGTATCCAAACCCAACGGGTCCACATCGATGTGATCGGACGGAACACCGCGCCGCTCCAAATAGGCGACCATCGTGGCTGTCTCGTCGTAGAACCGGGAGCGCCCGTCACCGGAGACGAGCAGCCGCTCCACCAAACCGCGGGCGTAGAGCTGCGCGGCGACGTCCAAGCGCCCCTGCAACGCGGCCGACGGCACTAGATCGGGAAGCACCTGTGCTCCCAACACCAGAGCCACCGGCGTGCTCGGCACCGTGTCGATGTCGACGATGCGTTCTGCGGCGATCACGTGCACCGCGGCAGAGATCCCGGCAATGCCCAGTCCCGCCAGTGCTGTCGCTGCGAACGCGACCCGAGCGAGCGATCTCACCCCAGGCCTCGCATGCCTTCGGCGCCCAGGAAGCGCTGCCGTGCGCGGGCTTGCTCGATGAGCCCGGCCAACGCGACCGATTCCTCCGGACGCAGCATGTAGCTGGTCTGCGCACCGGCTCGGATCACTGAGGCGAATTCGGCGATCTCGTAGCGCAGCCCGTCGCCGGCGAAGTCGACGTAGCGGCGCTCCCGCAGACCGGGGTTCTCGTAGCGGATCTCGAAGTAGTCGGTCAGCCACCACGGTGCCGGCACGTACAGGTAGCCCTCGGTGCCGCCGATGATCAACTCACCCTCGGCTTTGACTCCGATCCCGACCCGCCCAGTACACATCCCGCCGGGGTAGCAGACCTCGATGCTGGAGAACTGTTCCACAGCATCGCGGTCACCCTTGAACGAGGTGGCGCGCACCTCGTCAGCCTCGACGCCGAAGATCTTCACTGCCGGCAGCAGCACGTAGCTGGCCAACTCCGAGATCGCGCCACCTTCAGGGGCTTGCTGCTCGCGGCCGGTCGGCACCAACTTGGTGAAGGTCGCCTCGATCGAGACCACCTGGCCGATGGTGCCGCTTTGGGCGACGGCCAACATGCGACGAAAGCCCGGCGCATAGGCGGTCTTGATGCCCTCCAACAACACCACGCCGGCGCTCGCCGCCAGTGCATATAGTTCTGCGGTCTCGGTAGCGCTGAGAGTCAGCGGCTTCTCACACAGGACGTGCTTGCCGGCGGCGATGGCCTGGCGGGCGTAGTCGGCATGAGTGCCGTGCGGGGTGGCCAGATAGACCGCATCAACCTGGTCGAGAAGTTCATTGACGCTGGCGGCGGCAGTGGCCAACTCATGCTTGTCGGCAAAGGACTGAGCATGGGCTGGCGTCGGACTGTAGACCGCGTCGACGCTCACCCCGCTCACAAAGCGGCTTTCCGGCACGAAGCGGGCGGCGATGCGTCCCGATCCGACCACACCGAGGCGGATCACCCCGTTGCGCTGCGCCCGCAGATCGGTACTGGAGATGCCTTTGGTCCGGTCCAAATACACCACCCGGCAGTAGGGCGACAGATAGTCGAATTTGCCGACCCAATCCGAACCGATCACGAACACGTCGATCTCACGGCTTTGGATGTCGTGGAGCTTCTGACCCTCATACTCCTCGACGATGATCTCGTCGGCCAGCCCGCTGCGACGCACCCCTTCCAGCCGCTGGCTGAGCCCCTCTTGGACGTTGAGCTTGCCTCGAGTGGCGTCGTAGACCTCGCTGGTGACCGCGACGATCAGATAATCGCCCAGTTCACGCGCCCGCTCCAGCAGGCGCCGGTGGCCTTCGTGAAACATGTCGAAGGTGCCATAGGTGATGACCTTGGTGGTCACGAGATGCCTGCCACGTCGCACCGACTCTCTTTATCTGGTCGCCTCGTAGGTATCGACCACTTCTTCGGTGGGGCCGTCCATGACCAGTTCACCCTTTTCGAGCCAGATCACCCGATCGCAGGTGTCACGGATCGAGCCCATCGAGTGGGATACCAGAAACACCGTACCGGCATTGTCGCGAATCTCGCGGATGCGATCCTCGCTGCGCTGGCGGAAGCGCTTGTCGCCCACACTGAGAGCCTCGTCCACGATCAGGATGTCGTGCTGCTTGGAGGCGGCGATCGCGAACTTCAGCCGGGCTTGCATGCCCGAGGAGTAGGTGCGCATCGGCAGATCGATGAAGTCCTTCAGCTCTGAGAACTCCACGATATGGTCGCGCAACTCGGTGATCTCGTCCTTATGGAAGCCCAACGCCAAGCCACCCAGCACGATGTTTCGCTCTCCCGAGAGCTCCGGGAGCAACGCAGCGCCCACACCCAACAGATTCGGACGCGAGCTGGCATACACCCCACCGGCGCTGGGGGGCGTCAGACCGACCATGGCTCGCATCAGCGTTGATTTGCCCGAACCGTTGGTTCCGATCACCCCGATCGATTCGTTCTCGTAGGCAACGAAGGACACCCCTTTAAGGGCGTGCACGACCCGCAACCCACGGGACTTGCGTACTCGGGTCTTGGCATTGGGACGGAAGGCCTTGCCGCTGGCGTAGACCTTGTATTCCACGTGCACATCGTCGACGACGACCACGGGTTTGCGCTCATTCACGTCCATAGCGCTCCTCAGCCGACCAGAAGAAGAGGAATCCGACGACCAGGGCCACCACAGCCCAGCCGCTCAGGTACGCCCAAAACATCGGGTTGTAGGTGAGATTGACCTCGGTAGCGCTGTCGGACATCAGCGAGTACCGGGCAATGACCAAGACCTGATACACCGGGTGCCAGTCGTACAGCTGAATCACCCAGGGGTGAGACTTGAAGATCTTCGAGACATCGAAGAGCACGCCGGAGGTGTAAAACAGCAGCCGCGAGATCACCGGCAGAATCTGAGTGAGATCGCGGAAGTGAACGGTCAGTCGCGCTGTGATCAGCGCAATGCCGGTGTTGAACATGCTGTAGAGCAGCAGCAGCGGGATCAGCAGCAGCCACTTCCAGGTCGGGTAGTGGCCGGCCACGATCAGGATCGCGAACATCGCCACCATCGACAGCAGCAGACTGAGGAACTCCTCAAACACTGTGGCCAGGGGCAAGGACAGCCGGGGGAAGGACAACGACTGAACCAGGCCGCGGTTTCCGGTGATGGCCTTGGCACCCTGCCCGAAGCAGCCGGAGAAGAAGCTGAACATGAACACACCGATGACCACATAGGCGGTGTACTCGGCCGGGCGGTTGTTGCCCTGCAGCACGCCGAAGATCATGCCGTAGATCAGGGCATTCAATGCCGGGCGCAAGATCAGCCAGAA
>DMIX01000043.1 GCA_003451975.1 Propionibacteriaceae bacterium | reverse complement strand
TCTCGTTCACTCACCTCATCGGCTGGTCGATGGTGCAGGCCCTGAAGGCCGTTCCCGAGATGAACAACTCCTATGAGCTCGTCGACGGAAAACCGATGCTGGTGACCCCGCCGACAATCAACCTCGGCCTGGCCATCGATCTGCAGAAGTCCGACGGCTCGCGTCAACTGCTGGTACCCAATATCAAGAACTGCGAGGACCTCGACTTCGCCGGTTTCTGGCAGGCCTACGAGGCTCTCATCAAGAAAGCTCGAAGCGGCAAGCTCGAAGTATCCGACTTCGCCGGATCGACGGCATCGTTGACCAACCCCGGCGGCATCGGCACCAACCACTCGGTGCCGCGCCTCATGAGCGGCCAAGGCGTCATTCTCGGTGTGGGCTCGATCGACTATCCGCCGGAATTCCAAGGAGTCAACCCTTCTCGCATCACGCGCCTGGGTGTCTCCAAGGTCACCACCTTGACCTCGACCTATGACCATCGCGTGATCCAGGGCGCCCAGTCCGGTGAGTTTCTGCGGTACATCCATCAGTTGCTCATCGGCCAACACGACTTCTACGACCAGATCTTCGACTCGCTGCGGGTGCCGTACACCCCGGTGCGGTGGAGCACCGACATCTCCGAGGAGAGCGCCAGTGCAATTCCGCCCAGCGCCCGGGTCTTCTCGTTGATCAACGCCTATCGCAGCCTGGGCCATTACCTGGCCGACCTCGACCCGCTGGAATACCGTCAGCGCAGCCACCCCGAACTCGACCTGGAACTCCACGGCCTGACCCTGTGGGATCTTGATCGCGAGTTCTCGGTCGGCAACTTCGGTGGCTTGGGTGGAAAGAAACTCGCACTTCGCGAAATCCTCGCCCGGCTGCGTGGCTCCTATTGCCGTACCGTCGGCGTGGAGTACATGCACATCGCCGACGACGAGCAGCGTTCCTGGATTCAGGATCGCTTCGAGCAACCCTTCGTGCCCTGGCCGAAGGAAGAGCATCTACGAATCCTGGACAAGCTCAATGAGGCCGAAGTCTTCGAGACCTTCCTGCAAACCAAATTCGTCGGCCAGAAGCGATTCTCCTTGGAGGGCGGCGAATCCGCGATCGTCTTCCTCGACGAGACCTGTGAGCGCGCCGCCAATGACAACATCGATGAGGTCATCATCGGCATGCCACACCGCGGCCGGCTGAATGTCTTGGCCAATATCATCGGCAAGTCCTACGGTCAGATCTTCCGGGAATTCCAGGGCAACTACGATCCCCGGCTGCCGCAAGGTTCCGGCGATGTGAAATACCACCTGGGTGCCGAGGGCGAGTTCACCGCAGCCAGCGGACGCACCGTCAAAGCCTCGGTGGCCGCCAACCCCTCCCACCTGGAGGCGGTCAATCCGGTCGTGGAAGGCATTGCGCGGGCGAAGATCGATCGCATCGGCAAGCGTCCCGACTGGCCGGTGTTGCCCGTGCTGATGCATGGTGATGCCGCCTTCGCCGGGCAGGGCGTGGTCTACGAGACCCTGCAGATGAGCCAACTGCGCGCCTACAAGACCGGCGGCACCATCCACCTGGTGGTGAACAACCAGGTCGGTTTCACCACGTCTCCGGTCGATTCGCGCTCCTCGGTGTACTCCACCGACGTGGCCAAGACCATCGGAGCGCCGATCTTCCATGTGAACGGCGACGACCCCGAGGCCGTGGCGCGGGTCGCCCAGATCGCCTTCGACTACCGACAGCGCTTCAACCGCGATGTGGTGGTGGATCTGGTCTGCTACCGGCGTCGGGGCCACAACGAGGGTGATGACCCGAGCTTCACGCAGCCGCTGATGTACGACCTGATCGAGCAGAAGCGCTCCACCCGCAAGCTGTACACCGAAGCTCTCATCGGACGCGGAGACATCACCACCGAGGATGCCGAACAGGTCCTGGCCAGGTTCCGCGACCGCATGGAGGGCGTCTTCCGCGAGGTGCGCGAGGCTGCCGACACCCCGGCGGAGGAGCCGAAGGCCCCCTACTATCCGCCGAAGTTGGGTGCCGATCGCGGCACCGCCATCACCACTGATGTGATGGAGGCGGTGGCACGGGCGCATCTGCGATTCCCGGAAGGCTTCACGCCCCACCCGAAGGTTCTCAAGCAACTTGAGCGGCGCGCCGAGAGTCTGCGCACCGGCCCGGTGGATTGGGCCACTGCCGAACTGCTGGCCTACGCCTCGCTGTTGATGGAGGGTCGCCCGGTTCGCCTGGCCGGCCAGGACTCCCGGCGGGGCACCTTCAGCCAGCGATTCGCCGCGATCATCGACCGGGTGACGTCCAAGGCCTATGTGCCACTGAAGCACCTCAGCGCCGACCAGGGCGGGTTCCACGTCTTCGACTCGCTGCTGAGCGAGTACGCAGGCATGGGTTTCGAGTACGGCTATTCCGTGGCCGCACCAGACGCCTTGGTGTTGTGGGAGGCCCAGTTCGGCGACTTCGCCGACGGCGCTCAGACCATCGCCGATGAGTTCATCTCCTCAGGCAATGCCAAGTGGACTCAGAAGTCCGGAGTGGTGCTGCTGCTCCCCCACGGTTACGAGGGTCAGGGCCCCGATCACTCCTCAGCACGCTTGGAACGCTGGCTCACCCTGTGCTCGGAAGGAGCGTTGGCGGTCAGCCAGCCCTCAACTCCGGCCAGCTTCTTCCATCTGCTGCGCACCCACGCCTATGTGAACTGGCACCGCCCGGTGGTGGTCGCCACGCCGAAGTCGATGCTGCGCTCCAAGATGGCAGCCTCGCCGATCGAGGAGTTCACCCAGGGGCGCTGGCAGCCGGCCCAGGGCGATCCGTCCATCACCGATCCGACGACCGTCAAGCGCATCCTGATCTGCTCGGGCAAGATTCGCTGGGAGTTGGTCGCAGCCCGCGAGAAGGCCGGTTTGGAGCAGGAAGTCGCCATCATGTCGCTGGAACGGTTGTACCCGATCCCGGCACCCGAGCTCGCCGCGGAGCTGGCCAAGTATCCGCAGGTGTCCGACATCCGCTGGGTGCAGGACGAGCCGGAGAATCAAGGGGCTTGGTGGTTCCTGCAGTTGCACCTGCCCCAGGCCATGGCGGCGCAGTTGCCCGGCTACGAGCTGAAGCTGACGCCCGTCACCCGGCCAGCAGCCTCGGCGCCGTCGGTCGGTTCGATCAAGCTGCACCTCGCTCAGGAGGAGGAACTTCTCCGGACGGCTCTCACCGACTGATTCACCGCTTGGGGAGTTCAATACTGGGCGTGGTCCCTTGTGCCCACGCCCAGCTACGGGTAACGTCCATCCGGTTGCCCGCAGGACAGCGAGCTTCGCAGATGTGCACATCGGGTGTCATCCCTTGTGCTTACAGGCTAAAGTTGTCAGTCTGTACTGTGGAGTGAGCCGATCTCCACGCCGGTCACCCAGTGGTCGGCCGCAACGGCCCCCAACGACTTATAGGAGTGGTTCATTCATGGACTGGCGCCATCGGGCTGCCTGCTTGACCGAAGACCCGGAGCTGTTTTTCCCGATCGGCAACACCGGACCGGCCCTGATGCAGATCGCAGAGGCGAAGAAGATCTGTCGCCGCTGCGATGTGCGTGAGGCCTGTCTGCAGTGGGCTTTGGACGCAGGCCAGGATCATGGCGTGTGGGGTGGTCTGAGCGAAGATGAGCGTCGAGCCATGAAACGGCGCGCCGCCCGGATGCGAGTCCGCAACAACGCCAAGAGCTGAGTCCACTCACCGATTGAGCGGCACCCGAATCGCTGCAATCGTCGAATCATCGTTCGAACTCAGCGTGAACTCGCCGCCCAAATCTGCGATCAGGGTGTGGACGATGGACAATCCCAGGCTGGTCGAATCAGCCAGGTTGAAGTCCTCGGGAAGCGGCTCGCCGAAGTTCTCCACCTCCACCGTCAGCCAACCGTCACGCCGTTGCGGAATGACCAGAACCTGGCCGGCATTGCTGCCCAGTCCGTGTTCGATGGCGTTCTGGCATAACTCGGTCAGCACCAACGACAGACTGGTCGCCACCTCGGCAGGAACCGAGCCGAAGCTGCCCTGACGGATGATCCGTACCGTACCGCCGGTGGCAGCAACGTCACTGACCATGCGGAGCAGGCGGTCGGCCACCTCATCAAACATCACTTCGGAGTCGAACCCCTGGCTGAGAATCTCGTGCACCACAGCGATCGACGAGACCCGCTGCATGGCATCGTCCAATGCCGCTTTCGCTTCGGCGGAGGAGATACGCCGCGACTGCAGCCGCAGCAACGCCGCCACAGTCTGCAGATTGTTCTTCACCCGGTGATGGATCTCGCGAATCGTCGCATCCTTATTGACCAATTGACGTTCTCGCGAACGCAGCTCGGTCGTGTCTCGGCTGAGCACCACGTAGCCGGCATTCTGATTGCCGTCCAACAACGGCAGCACCCGGATACGCACATTGGCGCGATCGGTCTCCAGATCCACTTCGGTAGTGCCGACCCCGGTGAGTTGGTCCTTCACTGATCGCTCCACCGGCCCCCGCAGCATCGAGCGGCTCAGCGAGATGAAGTCCTCCCCGAAAAGGTCGCTGGTCAGACCCATCCGGCGGAATGCACTGACCGCGTTCGGGCTGGCGTAGCGAATGACGCCGGCTCGGTCGACCCGGATCATGCCGTCGCCCACCCGGGGAGAGACCCACGGCACCCGACGCTCCCCCGGCAGCGGAAACTGGCGCCGCGACACCATGCCGACCAGCAGCTCAGCGGCCTCCAGATAGGCGTCCTCCAGAGCACCCGGCGATCGCAGCCCCACCCGGTTGGAGTGCATCTCCACCACAGCCAGACACCGACGACCGTCCATCACCGGGATCGCGGTGACGTCGACGGGCACCCCGGCATGGATCCGATGATCATCGGTGTGCTGAATGGTGCCGCTCTCGAAGGCCTGCGCAACCAGCTGGTCGGGTTCGTAGCTGATCTGGGTGCCGACCAGGTCCTCTTCCAAGGCCGTCGGACCGGTATTCGGACGCACCTGCGCAATCGCACGGTAAACCTGTTCGTCGGCCGTCGGACACCACAGCACGAGATCGGCGAAGGCCAGATCCGCCAACAGCGACCATTCGTCGACCAGACGATTCATCCATGCTTGATCGGCGGAACTCAGTTCCGGCGGAGTATCCGGTAGCTGGTCGCGGGTCTTCATGTCCTGAACCCTATCCCCGCCGGTTGGACCCTCGCTGCCGACGCTGGCAGAATGGGTCCTCGCGTCTGCTGACGCCTAATCCGAAACGAGGAGACCCCGATGGGTAAGACCGGTCGCAAGCGCCGTTCTCGTCGCAAGAACAACGCTAACCACGGCAAGCGTCCCAACGCTTGATCATCGGCACCGTCACGGTGTCGACCTGAGAAACCACAACGGCCCCCGTCATCGACGGGGGCCGAGGTATTTCCGGCGCCCTATTCGGCGTCGGTGATGATGGTCGTGCGGGTGATCGTGGAGCGCACCCGCAGGTAGAGATCCTCCGAAGCGACCGCATCACCATTGCAACTCTTGCGAATCAGAGTGCGTAGCGCCTCTTCCACCTGGAATCGATCCAGGCATGGC
>DMIX01000257.1 GCA_003451975.1 Propionibacteriaceae bacterium | reverse complement strand
GCCTCGGACTCGATCCGATCTGCGCGAGTGCGGGCATCGGTGAGGGCCTCATGGGCCTTGCGGTTGGCGCTATCGATGACGTTCTCGGCCTCGGCGCGTGCCGTGGTGAGGATCCGCTGCGATTCGACCTGCGACTCGCCCACCAGGCGCTCGGCTTGTTCGGTGGCCATCTGCAGCAGCCGGGTGACTGCCGGGGATGCCTCCGCCGAGGTGGTGACCACGATGTTCTCGATCTTGCCCGACGAGATGACGCTGCCACCGACCGGCATCTGTGCGGCCGCATCGCCAGCCTGGCGCAGGTTAGAAACCTCCGAACGCAGCGACTCGATCTCCTGCTGGGCGCGGGCGAGTTCCTCACGCGCCTGTCCCAGCTCCTGACCGCGTCGGTTCAGTTCGTCGTTCTTGCCTGCCAACTCGCTGCGAGCACCGTCCAGAGCGCTCTGGCTCTGCTGCAGTTCGGCGCGAACCCGGTCGGAATCACCGGAGTCGCTGGGAACGAAGACGCTGGACGGCTGGCCCTTGCTCAGCGACTCGATCTGCTGCTTGAGCGCACCGTTCTCTTCCGTCAACTGGGCAAGCGTGGCCTCGACCTTGTCGACGAAGTTGTCGACATCGACCGGCTCATAGCCGTTTCGCCGCGCCAAGTGAAAGCGGGTCTGCCGGACCTGCTCCAGGGTCAGAGTCATTGCTCACCTCACGTACTCGGTTCCGAATCGCGGCGGGCCGCGACTCGTAGGGTAGTTCTCAGGCTAGTGCAGCCCGATTGATCAATCCAAGGGCAACTGTATTGGGTAGCACCGGAGGTAAACCTTCAGTACAGACAATTCCCTCACTCTGAGCCTGTCACCAGGAGTATCAGAGCCGAAAAAAGCCGCCGGAGCCGGCACCAGGCCGGTCGGCGGCGTGATCGCAACTCTCAGGACTGGTTGAAAAAGCCGCCTGCGAGCCGTTCTTTGTCCTCGGCGGTGACCGACAAATTCTGCGGAGACAACAGGAAGACCTTGCTGGTGATGCGTTCGATGCTGCCCTGCAGACCGAAGATCAAACCGGCGCAGAAGTCCACCAACCGCTTGGCGTCGGCCTCCTCCATCTCAGAGACGTTCATGATCACCGGGACGCCGTCGCGGAAGTTCTCGCCGATATTGCGAGCTTCGTTGTAGGTGCGCGGACGCACACTCACGATCCGGTTGATATCGGCCACCCGCGATTGGCTCACCCGCGGTCGTCGCGATTCCAGTTCGGTGACCGTGGCCGAGGAATCGGCGTCCGTCGTGGCTAATTCACGGCCCGACGGCACCGCTTCGGTCACTTCGCCAGACATGTCGTCGGGCTCGACGTAGCTCTCGTCGGCGGAGACCAAGCCGAGCCATTCGGCCGCCTTCCTCAAGCGATCTGCCATTGTCCTGCCCCTTCGGGTTTTGTCACTCCTGAAAACCATAACCCGACGGTGCCGTTCAACCGGGAAGGTGCCCCTCGACACGCGTCAAGGCAGCCAGATAACGCCCGCCTGGCGACCGGACGCTGCAGCATCGCGCCGATGGGAGTGCAACGAGGTCGTGGTCAGGGTGCAAGGATCCCGCCGTACCACCTGACACCCGGCTCCAGCCAATTGGTCAGCGGCGGCCTGACCCAGATCCAGGCAGGGTGTGCCCCAACTGGTCTGTGCTCTGGCCGCGGGAAGTTCTCGACAGTATTGCTCCTGCAACGAGGCCGGCACCTCGTAGCATTCGCCGCAGATATGCGGGCCGATCCAGGCGCGTACCGTTCCCGACCCGCAGGCTCGTAGCTGCGCCACCAATTCGAGCAGGACACCGGCGGCCAATCCCACTCGACCTGCATGGGCGGCACCGATCACGGACGCCTCGGCGTCGACCATGAGTACCGGCAGGCAGTCGGCGGCACGAACCGCCAGCCCGAGGCCGCGTTCGGTCGTGATCAGGGCGTCGGCCTGTTCCTGCGCGATCGCGGCCGGATCGTCGGCGGCGCCGACTCGGAGTACCCGGGCGCCGTGGACTTGGTAGGCGTTCAGCACCGGGACGCGCAGTTCGGCCTCGACGAGGTCCCAGTCCGGGGAACGCCAGGCGCGTGCATCGCCCAGTGTCAGGTCCCATCGACCACCGTCGGGGGCAATGGCGTCAAAGAAGGCGATCCCGACACCGTCAGTGTCGGGATCGTTGCGATAACTGAACATCGGTGTTGGACCTACTTCAGGAAGTCGGGCACGTCCAGTTCGTCGTCGGAAGGTTCAGCCACCGGCGCACGACGCTGCTCGGGCCTGCTGATGACAGGCACCTCAGCCGTGGCATCGGTGGCCGAGACATCGCTCTGAGCCGGTGTGGTCGGCACCGGCACCGGCCGCCGAACCGCATTCGACGTCCGCTGCGGCGGTGCGCCGCCGTCGAACCCGGCTGCGATCACGGTGACGCGTACCTCGTCGCCGAGCGCGTCGTCGATGACCGTTCCGAAGATGATGTTGGCCTCCTCATGGGCCACCGATTCGATGAGATTCGCCGCTGTCGATACCTCGAACAGGCCCAGATCGGAGCCACCGGCGATCGACAACAGCACACCGCGGGCTCCGTCGATGCTGGCTTCCAGCAACGGAGAGGACACGGCCATTTCGGCGGCGGCCCGAGCTCGATCCTCGCCGCGCGCCGAACCGATACCCATCAGCGCCGATCCGGCATTGGACATGACCGCCTTCACGTCGGCGAAGTCCAGGTTGA
>DMIX01000252.1 GCA_003451975.1 Propionibacteriaceae bacterium | reverse complement strand
GACCAGAGTGGTTGCCTCCGGTTGCCGCTTCACGGTGGCGGTCAACCGCTCCACCAGCGTGGACGCCGAGGTGCGCTCCATCACCGTGTCGCCGAAAACCCGAGCCGTGGCCTGCACCATGCCCGCGGTATCCAGTTCGCCCCAGATCTTGGCGTAGTCGCCCAGCAGCGCCTTGGCGACCTGCTGCAGCAACACCGTGTTGTCGCCTTCGAAGGTGGCGAACACATCAACATCAGCGCGAATGCCGGTGAGTTGGTTCTCCGACAGGTAGCCCGCACCGCCGCAGGCCTCCCGAGCCTCCTGCACCGCATCATTGGCGAACCGGGTGGTGAGCGCCTTGATGCCGTCGGCACGGGTCTGCAGCTGACGCTTCTCCTCCTCGCTCGCCCGGCCCGACTCCATCACGTGCACCAGCGACGAGGTGACTTCGTTCTGGGCGAAGCCCAAGGCATAAGACCGCGCGATCAACGGCAGCAGCCGGCGCTGATGGATCAGGTAATCGGCCAGCAGCACACCCTCGGAGTGTCCCGGCGCGACGAACTGGCGTCGCTTCAACGCATACCGGGTGGCGATCGACAGGCCGCGTCGAGTAGCGATGCCGGCACCAGCGCTGACACAGATGCGTCCACGCACCAAGGTGCTCAGCATGGTGAAGAACCGTTTGGTGGGGCTCTCGATCGATGATGCGTACTCGCCGGCTTCGGTGACGCCGCCGTAGCGATCCAGCAGCATCCGTCGCGGCACCCGCACCCGGTGGAAGCGCATTGTGCCGTTGTCGACTCCGAGTAGTCCGCCCTTGTGGCCCTGATCGCCGAGGGTGACACCGGGCAGCACGTTGTGGTCGTCGTCACGGATCGGTACCAGGATCGCGTGTACGCCATAGTTGCGTCCGCGCACCAGCAGTTGCCCGAACACCACGGCCATGGTGCCGTGCTCGGCGGCGTTGCCGATATAGGCCTTGGTGGCACCCGGAGTCTCGGAATGCACTTCGAACTCGTCGGTCTCCGGGATGAAGGTGATGGTGGTCTCCAGCGAGAACACATCCGAGCCGTGGCCCAACTCGGTCATGCCATAGCAGCCCAACAGCTTCAGGCTGGAAATGTCGGCAAGGAAGGCGTCGTGGTGCCATTTCGTGCCCAGGTTGGTCACCGCCCCGCCGAACAGTCCCAACTGGACGCCGGACTTGATGGTGACAGACAGGTCGCCGTGGGCCAGGGTCTCGAAGGCGACCACGGTGTCGGCGATGTCTCCGGGGTCCTCGGAGCTTTGCGGCACCCCGGTAGCCAGGACGCCGGCTTCGGAGATCTCGATGAGCCGGTTCAACACCCACTCTCGGGCATCATCGATGCTCAGGTTGGGATCTCGCAGCAAATCGTCGGACGGGAAAGCGGCCCGGGCGGCGGCTCGCTTGTCTGCAAACGGGCCATCCAGGGCCCGCCGCAGTCCGGCGCCCAGGGTGGTGAGTTGGTCGGTTGAGGTGCTCAACAGGGTCATCGTTGCTCCTGAAGGTGAGGGATGGCAGCCAGCCCATTGGCCAGTGCCGGGGAGTTGAAGGAATCAATGCAAGCCAGGATCTCGGCCTTGGTCTCGCGTTGACCGCCGGCCATCCAACGGTCGGCAGAGGCCCGAATGAAACCCACCAGTCCATGTCCCCAGGTGGGTGCGCAAGACGGGTCTTGCCGCTGCGCGTTGAGATGATCGGCGATGGCCTGGGCCACATGATCGCCCATGACCTCGGGTAATCCGCCGTAGGGGTCGATCTGGGCAGCCACCGTGCTGGGAGGTGAGAGCACGAAGCGGTAGATCTCAGGATCGCGCTCCACCAGGCCGAGGTAGGCATCGGCGAGGTCGTGGACCAGGCTGGTGAGATCCTCGGGATCGGTGAGCTCCAGGGCGGCCTCCAGCCCAGTGTGGATGAAGTCGTGGACGGCCGCGACCACCGCCGTGTAGAGACCGGCGCGGTCCCCGAAGTGGCGATAGATGACGGTCTTGGAGGTGTTGGCCTGGGCCGCGATCTCGTCCATGCCGACTCCAGCACCGTGTTTGCGGATGGCGCGCAGCGCGTCTTCCACCAGCTCGCGGCGTCGGTTGGTCCGATGCTCCGCCCAGCGGGTGTCGCGCCCATCAGCATTGCTTGGCATAGCTCGAGGGTACCCGATACTTTGCGTACCTGCTACCGTCGGTATCTAGTAAATGTTTGGTACTGACCCATTCCAGGAGGACTCATGAATCTGCCTCGATCAGCGGTGATCGTCGGCGGCAACCGCACTCCTTTCGTCAAAGCCGGTACCGCCTACGCCTCGGCGAGCAATCAAGATCTGCTCACCGCCGCGCTCGACGGGCTCGCCGCCCGCTTCGGACTGTCCGGTGCGAAGCTGGACGAAGTCGCCGGCGGCGCTGTGCTCAAACACTCCCGCGACTTCAATCTCACCCGCGAGGCGGTCCTAGGCTCCGCTTTGGACCCCAACACTCCCGCCGTAGACCTGCAGCAGGCCTGCGACACCGGTCTGGAGACCGTGATCTACATTCACAACAAGATTTCGCTGGGCCAGGCCGACGTCGGCGTCGGCGCCGGTGTCGACTCGGCCTCTGATGCCCCGATCACCGTCACCGAAGGCCTCCGCAAAGCCCTGCTGAAGGCGAATCGAGCCAAGAATCTGCAACAACGCCTGGCCGCGTTCGCCGCCATTCGACCCCACCACCTGGCGCCGGTGGCACCGCAGGTCGTCGAGCCTCGCACCGGATTGAGCATGGGCGAACATCAGGCCGCCACGACCGCCCGCTGGGGCATCACCCGAAGCGACCAGGACGAGCTCGCGCTGGCCTCCCACCGCAACCTCGCCAAGGCCTGGGACGCCGGGTTTTTCGATGACCTGGTCACCGGCTATCTGCGCGTCAGCCGCGACACCGTGCTGCGTCCGGACACCTCGATGGAAAAGCTTGCCTCCCTCAAGCCGGTCTTCGGCGGCCCCAATGGCACCATGACCGCCGGCAATTCCACGGCGCTGACCGACGGCGCGTCCAGTGTGTTGCTGGCCGAACAGGGCTGGGCCACCGCACACGGACTGCCGGCTTTGGCCCGCATCGTCGATGCCCAGGTGGCCGCGGTCGATCACGTCGCCGGTGATGATCTACTGCTGGGCCCCACCCACGCCGCGGCACGACTGCTGGAACGCCAAGGCATGAGCCTGGCCGACTTCGATTTCTACGAGTTGCACGAAGCCTTCGCCTCGACCGTGTTGGCCACACTGTCCGCCTGGGAGTCGGTGGCCTACTGCCGCGACGAACTGGGCCTGTCCAAGCCACTGGGCAGCATCGACCGCGACAAACTCAATGTCTACGGTTCCTCGCTGGCTGCCGGGCACCCCTTCGCCGCCACCGGCGGACGCATCGTCGCCAGCCTGGCCAAGCTGCTGCATGAGCGCGGCAGCGGATCGCGCGGCCTGGTTTCCATCTGTGCTGCCGGTGGCCAAGGTGTGGTCGCGATTCTGGAGGCGGTGTGATGACCAGCGCCTTGGAGCAACTGTTCTACTCCGGCCCCGGCCAGGCCGTGGCCGGCAAGCTCGGCCTGCCCGAGCCAGAGAAGCTGCGTCGCGGCCGGGTGATGCCCGACGGGCCAGTCGTGATGACCTCCCTCGGCGGCTCCAGCCTGGCCGCCGAGGTATTGGACGCTCTCGGGGTGACTGCTGCGGCTGCCCTGGTCGACGACGGCGAGGAGCCGCCCCGCTATCCCGACCGCATCGGCGCACTGATCGTCGACGCCCGAGGTGTGCGCGAGATCCCGCAGCTGGAAAGCCTGCGGGCGGTGCTGCGTCCGGCGGTGAAGTCGTTGGCGGCTTCAGGACGCATCATTGTGCTGGCCGATGCCGAGGTGTCGGGCGTGGAGGCGAATGCGGTGCGCCAAGGTTTGGACGGCATCAATCGCACCATCGGCAAGGAACTGCGACGCGGAGCGACGACGAACCTGGTCTATTGCGCCCCCGATGTCGTGGCGACCGACGTGGTGTCGACCTTCTCCTTCCTGTTGGAGGGTCGTTCGGCGTTCGTCGACGGACAGTCCTGGACGGTACGGGCTTCGACAAGCTCAGCCAAC
>DMIX01000092.1 GCA_003451975.1 Propionibacteriaceae bacterium | reverse complement strand
TCGAGACCGTCCAACACCCAACCCAGACCGAGTGCGAAGAACGCGCAGCGGCCATCGCCTAGCCTGCCGAACCCCCCAGCCAACCATCGCGAGGTTTCGAGACGCTCACACAGCTCGCTCCTCAACCAGCCGAGCGTCGTCACGGCCCACCACCCAGCGCCGGCTGGTTGAGGAGGACGCGCAGCGTCCGTGTCGAAACCCCACCGCACCTCGGCGAGCCTCGCTGCGCGCTGATCCAGACCGGCCGGAGCATTTCGGAGTCACAACAACCACCCGGGGAATCTTCGCCGGCAACCGCGAGTTGCTTCACCATGAGCGACCTGAAGATCGAGCGACCCGGCCGCGCCTGAGTTCGCCCATCACCCGGCTAGGCAAGCCCGGTCGAATGTCGGCCCGGTGCGCTGACCACGCGAGGGGCTTCACATTCGGGCCGATTGGAAGCACAGTTGTGTGCAATGGTGAGGAGAGTCGAAACGATGCACGTTTGGCCCAGCAGCCCACACCTGTCGGTGTTCGTTTTCACCCGTAACGACGTGATGGCGTCGCTGGCGGCTGTCGCCGGGCTCCTGGAAGGCGAGGGTTGCACCTTCGTCGGGCGTAGCGTTCTGGCTGAATCGGGCCCGTTCACCAGCACCTCCCAACTCGTCGGTTCCGAAGTGGTCGTCGATGGCACGGCGACAGACTGGCTGGCCCGTCTTGAAGGAACCGACCGGATGCCGATCAGCTTGGCGTTCCACTGCCCGAAGGTGGGTTCGGTGGCGTTGCGCCTGGCGGCCTCGGGCGCCGTCGATGATCCGAATCCGCTGGAGGTCTGCGCTCAGGCGGCCGGTTTGAGTATCCCGGCACGGTTCCGCACCAGCGGCGAGCGCCACCGCGGCAAGTTCTTGGTCTCCTGGTCCGAGTATCTGATGGGTGCCATGCTCACTGCCGTGGACGGCGAATACTCCGCCATCGGTATCAGAGCCGAGTTGCCCACCCCCTCACAGTTGGACTCGCTCGACCCCGAAGACCCGCTGCTTCCCCACACCTGGCTGGTCCCCTCGAGAGCCGAAAACGATCGCATCGCCACCCTCGACTCCCTCACCGACACCCCCGACCCCACCAAAATGGCCCAAGCCCTCCACACCCTGCGCACTCGTAACGAGCCAGCTTGAGCGCTAGATCTTCCACCGACTACGGGGGAGGATCTAGCGCGCTATCAGGATCAGGATCAGGAGAGGTGGGGGCGCACCTTCTCGGCGAAGAGGGTGAGGGAGCGGCGGTTGACCTCAGGGGCGTAGGAGGCGGGTTTCAGCAGCAAGACCACCGGGTAGTCACCGAGTTCTTCCTGCAGTGCCTGACACTGCTCCAGGCCGGCTGCCGGGTCGCCGACAATCGCCTTGGCGAGCAAGGCATCCTCGTCGAAAGCCGGTGCGGCTTCACCGAACGGGCGCAGCTCCTCGCGGGCCGGAATCTGTCGAATCGCGGCGCGCATGTTCCGTCCGAAATCGCGGATGAAGGGCAGCGCCTCGGCACGAGCTTGGGCATGATCGGGGGCACACAGCAGATAGCGCGCGGCCACGAACGGCGGCGCGGCGACCGGGTTCAGCGCAGCGAAGTCATCCAGCACCTGTCGGAACTTCGAACTGGGCGCGGCCGACGCACCCATCAGGCCATAGCCGCGTTCGGCAGCCAGCGCCACGCTCTCCGGCGTACTGCTGGCCAGCCAGATCGGCAGTGTGGGCCTGGTCAATCGCGGATACACCGACAGGTTTCGATAGCGGTAATGCGCGCCGTTGAAGTCCACTTCGATGTCAGCGAAGATCTGCTGCAACAGGTCGAGTGCCTCGAACAGCCGCGATCGGCTTTCATCGTTGCTGACCCCGAAATGTCGGAACTGGTCGGGGAAGGGGCCACCCCGGCCCACGCCCAGCAGCAGCCGACCACCGGAGATGGCATCCACCGTGGCCGCATCCTCGGCGACCCTAATCGGATCGTGGAAAGGCAACAACACCGCCCCGGCCCCCAGTCCGATCCGACTGGTGCGGGCTGCCAAATGCGCCAACAGCGCAAAGATCGACGAGCTCACGCTGAACTCGTTGAAGTGGTGCTCGGTGATCCACGCCTGTTCGAAACCGAGGGTTTCGGCATGCATCACCGAGGCCACCGACTCGGCAAAGGCCTGGCCGGTATCGCCAAAGGGGTTCTCGAAGTTCGCGAACAGCGCGTAGCTGTGCACTCTCAGGCCGCCTTGGTGAAGATCGTCCAGCTTCCCCTGTCGCTGATATCGACAGTGCCTTCGATGCCGACCTCGGCCAGGAGTTCTTCGAAGTAGGACGGCGGGAACTTCGCGGCGCGCTCGGCGCGTCCGGACTTCCATTCGGCGTCATCGGCCATGGTGGCCAAGATCTCGTCGCGCAGTTCGGCATTGCCGAAGCCGCCGCCGATGAACGCCCACCCGCCCGGACGCAGCACCCGGTAGATCTCACGAAAGCCCTCGGCCTGGTCGTTCCAAAAGTAGACCGACCCCCGGCTGACGACCAGATCGACCGATCCCTCGGCGAAGTTGAGTTTCTCGGCCTGGCCCAGTTGCGCGCTGACCTGATCGCACCTGCCATGCTCGGCGGCGTTCTCCTCAGCGAGTTCGATGCACTCCGGCACCGGGTCGACCACAATCACCTGTAGGTCGCTGATCTCGGCCAGGCGGACGGCCAGCATGCCCGGCCCCCCGCCCAGGTCCAGACACAGCCCGCTGCGAATGCCGCAGCGATTGAGCAGATCCTCAGCGATCACCGGATAGATCTTGGCGAAGACGCCTTTCATGATCTTGTCATTGAAATGCACCGCATCGAATGGACTCACGGTTCCTCCTCGGGCTGTGTTCGTGTCACAGGCAAGCAGGCTGATTTGTCAACCATGTAACACCGATGGTCGATCGTGTAACGCCGCTAAGACCCTCTTCTCGCGAGTCGCAGCTTCTGAAACTATCTGGCCACGAGTCCGTATCTACGGATTCGGAAATTGATTCCATCCGAGTTCTCGGAACCACCCAATGACGCTTCAGGAGGTGAGCCATGTCCGCTGACACCCTCACTCGCGACCCGGCGGACGAAGCCACGCCCAGTCCGGCTCGGCCACGCCGGGCGGTTCCCATTCTGGCGGTTCTGGCGGTCTTGCCGGTGGTCGCCTTGCTGGCGTCCTTCACCCTGGGGCGGTACGCGATCCCGTTGCCGGATCTGTTCACCGTGTTCTTCGGGCACCTGCTCGGCTGGCCGCAAACCTGGCCGAGCGCCACCGAAATGGTGGTGTTCAATGTGCGCCTGCCGCGCATCGGCATCGCGCTGCTGGTCGGTGCTGCGCTGGCCACCTCCGGAACCGCCTATCAGGGCATCTTCAAGAACCCGATGGTTTCCCCCGACATCCTGGGGGCGGCCGCCGGCGCCGGGTTCGGGGCGGCGATGGCGATCCTGATGGACTTCTCCACCGTCGGCGTCGAGCTCAGCGCCTTCGTCGGTGGCCTGATCGCGGTCGGCATCACCTATGCCCTCGGCAACAGCATCGGACGCGGCAGCAACGCGGTGTTGGTCCTAGTGCTCACCGGCATGGTCGTCCAAGCGATGTTCAGCGCCTTCATTTCCATCACCAAGTTCGTCGCCGACCCGAACAACAAGCTTCCCGAAATCACCTTCTGGCTGATGGGTGGACTGTCGTCGGTCAGCAAC
>DMIX01000201.1 GCA_003451975.1 Propionibacteriaceae bacterium | reverse complement strand
GAATTGGTAGTGATGGGCCGGGCCTGGTGGCGGCCACGGTCCACCCCAGCCTCGGTACCCGTAATCGTTGATCCACGAACGCGCCCCACCGGGCAGGGCGGCACCTTCGGCGAGTTCGGTGACGTCGGCGGGGATGTCGGTCACCACCCAGTGCCACCAGCCACTACCGGTAGGGGCGTCTGGATCGAAGCAGGTGATCGCGTAGCTGGCTGTTCCCTCGGGGCCGGGGGTCCAACTCAGGTGCGGACTCACATTCTGACCTCCCACGCCGGGCTCGGCGTGAAGCAGATCGATGGTGCTGTCGGCGACGATGCTGGTGCTGGTGAGTTTCATGGGCAGCTCCTTCGCTGGGCGATAAGCCCGAGGCTATTGCGATCACGCCGGTCTGTCACGAGTCGCTTCACGCTGTCCTCGCCGTCCGGATCGGGCAGGATGGGGACGTGGTAGAGATTCCGCCGTTCGGACGGCACCGCATCCTGGTCTCCTTGCCTGATGTCGATTCTTCAGAGCTGGTGAGCGTCTGCGAGCTGTTGTGTCAGGAGGGCTACACCACCTGGTCGGTGTCGGTTGAGCGGCTGCAGACGGCCGTGGAGCTGATGGCAGTGTTCGGGCGTCGCGCGCGATTCGGTGTGCAGGGTGTCAGCGATGTCGCCACCGTGCGGCGGGTCGCGAAGGCCGGTGCGCAGTTCGTCGCCACGCGACTGTTGGCCCCCAAGCTGGTGAAAGCCGTTCCGGAGTTCCCGGTAATTCTTGGTGGGGCCACGCCCAGCGAATTGGTCGCGGGCCTGGATGCCGGTGCCGCTGCGGTTCAGCTGTGGCCTGCCGACAGCTACAGCCAACCGACTGCCGCGGAGTTGGTCGGGCTGCTGGAAGGGCGTCCGCTCATCGCGGCTGGTGAGATGGATCAGGAATCGGCCTCGTGGTGGCTCCGAGCCGGAGCGGTCGGGGTATGGCCGACCGGGTTGGTCGGCGAGGCCATCGTCGAGTATGGCGGCCTGGACGGGTTGCGGGAGCAACTGCATTGGTGGCGGCTCGAGCTGTGACCGCGGCGCCGCGGCGACCACGCACTGGTATGTGTGCTTGCCCTCGGCCAAATCCTTAAGTTACGCTGAGAGCCCGCTCAGGTTCCCAGCAGGAAAGCGCTTCATGTCGTATCAGCCGCGTCGAGTCGCCGAACTGGCCGACCCGACTGAAGAGACGGCTGAAACCCCTGTTGAAGAGGTAGTTGGCCGTCGCGTCCACGACACCCTCGCCGAGAAGATCTTCCGCCGTGGCGGCGGTCTGCTCGCTGCTGTGACCGTGATCGCCGCCGCTGGAGCGGTCTTCATGGGGGCCAGTGGTGATGTCGCCGAAGCGGTGAATCCGCCCGCGGCAGCCGTGGTCGACCCGAACGCCCTGGTTTCCGAAGAGATCATCGCCGCTGAACCGGCCACGTTGCTGGTGAAGTCCGAACCTCAGTTCATGGCAGTGAGCGTGCAGTACACCACCGCCGTGCTGAATGTGCGAGCCAAGGCGGACAAGACCGCCAAATCGTTGGGAAGCCTCCCGGTGGCCACCGAGGTGGCGGCGACCTCCGATGTCGAGGGCGACTACCGTCAGATCCTCTACAGGGACAAGCTGGGCTGGGTTCTGGCCTCATCGCTGAGTGACTCCATCGACGATGCCGTGCCCAGCGGAACCAGCATGAAGCCCTGTTCGCGCGGCTCCGCCGTGGAGAATCGACTGCGCAAGGGCACCATCTACATCTATCGATCGGTGTGCCCCCTGTTCCCGGCGGTGAACTCCTACGGCGGCTGGCGAGCCGGCGGCATGCAGTTCCACAGGAATGGCCGGGCCCTGGACATCATGCTCACGCCCGGCAAGGAGAGCGCACTGGGCTGGAAGATCGCCAAGTACCTCACCACCCATGCCGCAACGTTCAACATCGACCACGTGATCTTCGAACAGAAGATCTGGACGCCGAGCAGCCCGACCTGGTCTCATATGGCCGATCGCGGTGGAATCACTGCGAATCATTACGACCACGTCCACGTGGCCATTCGCGGCTGAGTCGATACCGTCCCTTAGGCTGTCCGGCGTGAAGCGAGGCACCAGAATCGAGAACTTCGGGCGCGCGCCCGTGCCTGAGTGGGAAGAGCTGGCGCGGGCTGCCTGGCCCGGACGAGTACCGCTGGCGGTCTCGCAGTACTTCGGGCGGCTGAATCTGTCGCTGTTCGTCCTCGGGCTGATCGTGCTCCTCGTCGCGGCTTGGCTGCATCTGCCGTGGTTGGCATTGGGCGCCTGGGTGGTCACTGCAGCATCGGATTGGCTGTCGACGCGGGCCGATCCTGCCACCACGAGACTGATGGATCTGATCGGATTGCGGGCGCAGCCGCGCGCATTGCTGCGCAGCGCCCTCGCCGCTGCGGTGATCTTCACCTCCGGCCTGCCCAACGCGGCGACGGCCGGATTGTCCTATGTCACCGCTGTGATGTTCATTCAGCTGGCCTGGTTCGTTCAGCCCACGCTGGCCACCTGGGTCTGGCGCTCGGCGCCACCCCTGCAATACCTGCCGCAACGATCCGAGCAGCCTCGGGTGATGCGTCGCTACGCCGCAATCTATGCCCGCGGGGTGGGGACCAGTGTTGTGATGTTCGCTCTGGAGTTGGGGGCGCTCATCGACGCGGTCCTGGCTGAATACCAGCCGTCAGGGTCGCTGCTGGTGCTGTTGGGGCTCACCGTCGCCGGAGCCATGGCCGAAACCGCGCTGATTTATCTGGGCTGGTCGGCTTATCAGGCTTTCACCGCCCGCCGTGACGCCGCCGCTGCCGCGGATCGTCTGGTGGTGGCGTTGACCGAGAAGTCGCCCAGCTTCGTGGTCTATGTCTCATTGGGTGCTCGGCAGGCCAAGTACATCGTCAACCAATGGCTTCCGACCTTCGAGAAACTCAGCCGGGACGGCCTGGTGATCGTTCGCGAAGCCAGTCAGCTTGCCGAGTTCGACGCCACTCGGCACCCGGTGATCTATGCACCGAGTCAACGCGACGTGGAGAAGTTGATCGTGCCCAGCGTCGCAGTGGCCTTCTATCTCGCCTTCGGTGAACGCAACGGCCAACTCCAACTCAACCCGTCCCTGCACCACGTCATGTTGCTTCACGGCGAGTCCGACAAGGCCACCAGCGCCAACAATCTGTCTCGAGGGATGAGCGAGATCTGGGTGGCCGGCCAGGTGGCCATTGATCGCTACCTGAACGCCGGAATCGACTTGCCGCGTGAGCGATTCGCCATCGTGGGACGGCCGCAATCGGCCGAACTGCCGGTCGGGCCGACCGGGAATGATCGCCCCATCCTGCTCTACGCCCCCACCTTCGAGGGCTACTACGAGCACACCTACTACACCTCGCTGGATCGCATGGGTGTACGCATGATCCGCAAGATACTGCGGGACTATCCCGAACTGCAGGTGTGGTTCCGTCCGCACCCCGCCAGCGGTGTCAGGCTCCCGCAAATGCTGACCGCGATCACCGAGATCAACACCATCCTGCGCCGCGCCGGTAATGGGCATCGTGTTACCGCTGACGACGACCTCAGCCTGGCCGAGTGCCTGTCCCGCGCAGACATCCTGATCTCCGACATCTCCAGCGTCGCGACCGATTACCTGTACACCGAGCGTCCGGTGATCACCGCAGACCCACAGGGCCTCAGCCAGGCCGACTTCGTGGGTGCCTTCCCCACCCAAGCCAGCTCCTACCTGGTCGGCCCCAATCTGGAGGGTCTGAACCAGGCCATCGACCTGGCGCTGGGGGAGGATCCGTTGGCTGCGGCGCGAGTGGCCATGAAGAAACGAGTCCTCGGCGACACCCCGCACGGCCCGCAGGCGGCGTTCGCGGAGAACGTCTCTCGATTGGTCGGCTCGGATCCGGCCTAGGCTGGAGGCATGACGCCACCGGTTGATGCCACCACCACCGCGGCCTGGCGCACTTTGGGTGCCCTGGCTGACGGTTTCCATCCCGACCTGAGGGAATGGTTCGCCGCCGATCCCGGACGGGCGCAGCGTTTCAGCTTCGCCGCCGGTGAGCTGTTCGTCGACCTGTCGAAGAATCTGCTCACCGACGAGATCCGAGATGCGCTGATCGCCTTGGCCGAACAGGTCGATCTCCCCGGACGCCGCGACGCCATGTTCGCCGGTGAGCGAATCAACGTCACTGAGAACCGATCAGTGCTGCACACGGCACTGCGGCGCGAACGCAGTGATTCGTTGATCGTCGACGGCACCGATGTCGTCGCCGAGGTTCATGAGGTGCTGGACCGGATCTATGCCTTCGCCGATCAGGTCCGCAGTGGGCAATGGGTGGGGATCACCGGCAAACCGATCAGTACGGTCATCAATATCGGGATCGGGGGTTCCGATCTCGGTCCGGTGATGGTCTACGAAGCACTGGTTCCCTATGTGCAGCCGGGGCTGGAGTGTCGTTTCGTCTCCAACATCGACCCCACCGATCTGGCCCAGAAGACTGCTGGGCTGGACCCCGAAACCACCCTGTTCATCGTGGCGTCCAAGACCTTCACCACCTTGGAGACCCTCACCAATGCCCGCCTCGCCCGCGACTGGCTACTGAGCGGGCTGCGCTCGGTCGACGCGGTGTCCGATGACGCTGATTCAGCGCGCGCCGCGGTTGCTCGGCATTTCGTGGCGGTATCCACCGCTTTGGACAAGGTCGCCGAGTTTGGCATAGACCCGGCCAACGCCTTCGGCTTCTGGGATTGGGTTGGTGGTCGCTATTCGGTGGACTCCGCGATCGGAACATCCGTTGCGGTGGCCATCGGTCCGCAGGCGTTCAGCGAGTTCCTGGCCGGGTTCCGTGCCATCGACCGGCATTTCCAGGACGCTCCGCTGGCAGAGAACGTGCCGGCCCTGATGGGTCTGCTCAACGTGTGGTACCGCAACTTCCTCGGCGCGTCCAGCCACGCCGTGCTGCCCTACGCCCAGCAGTTGCACCGCTTCGCGGCCTATCTGCAGCAGCTCACCATGGAGTCCAACGGAAAAGGCGTGCGCAGCGATGGACGCCCGGTCGCCACCGACACCGGCGAGGTGTTCTGGGGTGAACCCGGCACCAACGGCCAGCACGC
>DMIX01000031.1 GCA_003451975.1 Propionibacteriaceae bacterium | reverse complement strand
GGATCACCCGGCGCAGCACGGTCATCTTGCGCGCTCCCAGGTCGTAGGCGGCCTCGGCGAGCCGGAAGTCGAAACCCGACAGTGAGGAGTACAGCGGCAGCACCATGAAGGGCAGGAAGGTGTAGATCAGGCCGAGTTGAGAGGCGAGGTCGGTGTAGAGCAGTTCCTGCGGCCCCAACCCCAGCGCCAGACTGGTCTGGTTGATGATGCCGTCCTTGTTCAGTACCAAGATCCAGGCGTAGGTGCGCACCAGCAGGTTCGTCCAGAACGGAATCGTCACCACGAGCACGAGGAAGTTCTGCAGCTTCGCCGACCTGGTGGCGATCCACAACGCCAGCGGGAAAGCGAAGACGAAACTGATCACGGTGGTGATCGTGGCCTGCACGATGGAACGCCAGAACACCTCCACATAGGCGGTATTGAAGACGAGGTCGCCGGTGAAGTTCTTGGTGAACAGGAAGGTCCGGTAGGCGTCGGTGGTGAACTCGTACACCACGCCGCCGCCTTGCGCCGGGCGGGTCATGAAGGACATCGCGATCACGACCAGCAGCGGCCCGATGGTGAACAGAGCAGCGATGATCAAGGCGGGCACGCTGGCGAACCAGGGCACTCCGCCCGGCTTGCGGCGGTACCGCGGTGTGGCGGCTTCGGACTTACTCATGCGTCCACCGCCAGCGGCCGCAGGAACTCTGCTTGGACGCCGACCTGCACAGCAGCCCCCGGCACGAGCTGAAGCTGCTCGAACGGTGGCGATACCCGTATGGCCAGCCGGGACCCGTCGGCCAGTTCGACCTGCACTCGCAGGTCGGTGCCCATGTAGATGACCTCGACCAAGGTGCCAGCGGCGAGTTCGGGCGCTGAGCCGTCCAGCACCAGCCGTTCGGGTCGGATCGCCAGCGTCACTTTGCCGTCAGCATCAGCCTCGGCCGGTGCGGTGAGCGCAATCTTGGGCCCGCCGGCAATGCTGACCAACTGAGCATCACCCTCGGTGATCAATGCGGTGGTGACGAAGTTGGATTCACCGATGAAGTCCGCGACGAACCGATTGACCGGACGTTCGTAGAGTTCTTCGGCGGTGCCTACTTGGGCCGGCAGCCCGTCGGAGAACACCGCGATTCGGTCGCCCAGCGAGAGAGCTTCCTCCTGATCGTGGGTGACGAAGACGAAGGTGATCCCCGTGGTGCGTTGCAGGCGGCGAAGCTCGTCCTGCATCCCGCGGCGCAGCTTCAAGTCCAAGGCCGCCAGCGGCTCATCGAGCAGCAGCACCTTGGGTTGCTTGGCCAAGGCCCGGGCCAGTGCCACTCGCTGCTGCTGTCCGCCGGAGAGTTGGGATGGCTTGCGATCGGCCAGGCCGTCCAAGCGAACCAACGCCATCATGTCCTTGACGCGCTGGGAGATGCCGTCCTTGGACAGCTTCTCCATCTCCAGGCCGAAGGCGATGTTCTGGGCGACAGTCAGATGCGGAAACAGCGCATAGGACTGGAAGACGGTGTTGACCGGACGGGCATAGGCCGGCAGATCGTCGAGTCGGTCGCGCCCCAGGTAGATCTCACCGGAGTCCAGTATTTCCAGGCCTGCGATGGCCCGCAGCAAGGTCGTCTTGCCGCAACCGGACGGGCCGAGCATCACGAAGAACTCGCCCTCGGCGATTTGGAGGTTCACTCCGTCCAGTGCCCTCACTTCGCCGCCCTCAGGAGTGGCGAAGGTCTTGCGCGCCTGGCCGATCTTCAGACCATTCTCCCGAGCTACGGACGCGGCCGGACGCCCTGCCCCGATGGTCGGCGATGTCGGCATGGTTCGCCCTCTCAATCCACGAAATCCGTTGCAGTTGCCTGCGTTGGCAGGAGATTACGTGTCTTGAATCGTCAAATGGAGCGGATTTCGTGGCGTTCGCGGCATCGTAACGCCGCGTAACCAAACCGTCACACCTGTGAACAGCGACGGTAACGCAAGCTGCCGAATTCCGGTGAGCACGGCCCGGTGGCACCGCCGGGCGCAACGCGAACTCGCCGCTAAGCTCACGACTCGGCGGCGAGGAAGTGCGGCAGCTCGATCAGATCGGAAGCAGTTTGAAGATCGGTGCGGGTAGGTGTTTGAGCACCCACATCACCAGCTTGAACTGGGTCGGCACCCAGATGACCTTGTCGCCCTTCCGGGCGGCGGCGACAACCTGCGAGGCCAGCTGTTCCTTGTCCACGGTCAAGGGAGCTTCCTTGATGTTGGCCGACATGCGGGTGCGCACCTGGCCGGGACGGACCACCAAGACCTTGGGCCCGAACGGCTCCAAGGCTTCGCCGAGGAGTCGGTAGAAGCCGTCCAGGCCGGCCTTGGTGGAGCCATACACGAAGTTGGAACGCCGCACCTTCTCACCGGCAACCGAACTCATGACGATGATCTGGCCGTAGCCTTGGGCCTTCATCTTCTGTCCCAGCAGCACCCCGACGCTGAGCGCACCGGTGTAGTTCACATTCGCGGCCAGCACAGCCTTCGCCTGGTTCTGCCAGAGTTCCTCTGCGTCGCCCAGCATTCCGAAAGCCACAATGGCCAGATCGATGTCGGCGACCGACCAGGCATCCTCGATCACCTGCGGATGGGTGTCGAAGGCGGTGGCGTCGAACTCCAGGGTCACCACTTCGCTCGCACCACCGGCCCGCAGCACCGTCACCGTGTCGTCGACCAAACCGTCGCCGGGCTGGACTCCCAGGATCACCCGCACCGGACCATTAGCCAGATACTCCTCGATGATCGCCACCCCGATTTCAGAGGTGCCCCCCAGCAGCAGCACGGTCTGCGGGTTACCGGTCGCGTCGATCACCTGGTTCACTCCTCAGTTCAGTTCCAGCCGGCGGGCCAGATCGGATACGAAAACCCCGTTCGGATCGATCCGGCGCCGGGTGGCGATCCAGGAATCGAGCTGGGGATACATGGCATGGAAGGTTTCGGCATCGACCCGGGAATCCTTGGCGGTGTAGAGCCGTCCGCCGAACTCCAGGATGCGGGCGTCGAGCCCAGTGAGGAACTTCTCCAGCCCGGCTTTGATCGGGAAGTCGACACACACATTCCAGCCGGCCATCGGATAGCTCAGCGGAGCAGCGTTGCCCTCACCGAACAGCTTGAACACATTCAAGAACGAGTAGTGACCGGACCCCTGGATGTCGGCGATGAGTTGTTTGAACTCGGCGACGGCCGTCGGCGGCACAACGAACTGGTATTGCAGGAAACCATCCGACCCGTAGGCGCGGTTCCACTCACTGAACATGTCCAGCGGATGGTAGAAGCCGGTCAGGGTCTGCACCTTGTTGTGGTAGCTGCCGCTCTTGGCGTACCACAGATTGCCCAAGGCGGTGAAGGTGAGCTTGTTGGCCAGCCCGTTGGGGAAGATGTCGGGCAGTTCGAACAGCGGCTTGGCGCGGAAGCCCAGCGGGTCGGCCACCAGTTTGGGGGCGT
This sequence comes from Propionibacteriaceae bacterium, assembly GCA_003451975.1. Classification (GTDB taxonomy): domain Bacteria; phylum Actinomycetota; class Actinomycetes; order Propionibacteriales; family Propionibacteriaceae; genus Propionicimonas. The sequence goes on along the minus strand of DMIX01000031.1, from coordinate 1,997 downwards.
ACTCCCGCAGCTGGTCCAGCGTGGCGAGGCTGCCGCGCGAGATCGCGGCACGACCGAGTTTGGGAGCCGGTGAGATCGCATCGAACCACGCACTGGAGTAGTCATAGGACGCCTCGCTGCCGTCGGAGTGAGCAGCGATGGTCTCATCCAGAGTTCGGGTGACCACACCGTCGGCGAGGAAATAGGCCGACTCGGTGCGAGTCATCGTCAGCGTGACCCGCACGATGATGCCGGTCAGGCCGACCCCACCGACGGTGGCCCAGAACAGACTGGCGTCAGGGTCATCGGGCGACCCGTCCGGGGTGAGAGTGAGGATGCGCCCGTCGGCGACCAGCAGGTCCATCGCGGCGACATGGTCACCGAAGGACCCGGCACTGTGGTGGTTCTTGCCGTGCACATCGTTGCCGATGGCACCACCGATGGTGACTTGGCGGGTTCCGGGAAGCACCGGAACCCACAATCCGTAGGGCAGCGCAGCGCGCATCAACTCGTCCAGGGTGACGCCGGCGTCCAACTCGACGGTGGCCGTGATCGGGTCGATGACGTGGATCTGGTTCAGGGCGGTCATGTCGACGACCAGCCCGCCGGCGTTCTGGGCGACATCGCCGTAGGAGCGGCCCAAACCGCGCGCAATGATGCCGCGGCGCAGATGACTGGGGGCGTCGGAATTCGCGTCAGCGACCTGGGTCACCGCGCGCGCAATCACCTCCACGTCGGGTGTGACCAGCAATTGTGCCGAAGTCGGGGCGGTTCGGCCCCAGCCGGTCAGGCTGGCAGTCCTAGTGGGGAGGTCGTCGGTGATCGTCTCGCTCATCAACACTCACCCTAGCGCGAGGGGTGTTAATTCCCCGCTTGGTTCCACCACGGCTCTAGCATTCACTAATGGCTCAATTTCGGCAGGGGCTCGACGACTTCACCGCCGCGCTTTTCGACCTCGACGGAGTGCTCACACCGACGGCGGTGGTGCATCGTCATGCCTGGTCAAAGATGTTCAACGAGTTCCTCACCCAGAACTTCCCGACCCAACCGCCCTACACCGACCGCGACTACTACGCCCAGGTCGACGGCAAACCCCGCTACGACGGTGTGCGCGATTTCCTCAGCTCGCGAGGGCTGAGCCTGCCCGAAGGCGACCCGTCCGACCTGCCGCAGCGCGACACCGTGTGTGGACTGGGCAACCGGAAGAATCTCGCGTTCAGTGCAGTACTGGCCGCCGACGGCGTCGACCCCTACCCTGGCTCGGTGCAATTCGTAGAACACCTGGCGACCAGTGGCGTCGCCATGGCCGTGGTGTCGTCCTCGGCGAATGCCGATGCCGTGCTGACCGCAGCCGGGCTGCGTGACTATTTCCCGGTGCTGGTCGACGGCCGTCGAGCCATTGCCGAGGGGCTTCCCGGCAAACCTGCCCCGGACACCTTCCTCCGCGCGGCCGAGCTGTTGTCGGTGCCGCCGGAGCGCGCCGTCGTCTTCGAGGACGCTGTCAGCGGCGTGGCGGCCGGCCGCGCGGGCGGTTTCGGGCTGGTGGTCGGTGTAGATCGTGGCGCCGGCGCCGATCAGCTGTTGGCACTGGGCGCCGATGTGGTCGTCACTGATCTGGCAGAGCTGCTGCCATGAGAGCACCTCAATCCGATCCGGTTGATCGCACCCGCTTCCCCATCCGGGAATGGGGCATCGCCGAGACCCGCTACGACACCGAAGGCTTGGGCCAGCGCGAGACCGTCTTCGCGGTCGGCAACGGCTATCTGGGCTTGCGCGGCAACCATGAAGAAGGTGACGCCGAGGCCTACGCCCACGGCACCTTCGTCAACGGATTCCACGAAACCTGGAAGATTCGGCACGCCGAGGAGGCCTTCGGCCTGGCCCGTATCGGTCAAACCATCGTCAATGTGCCCGACGCCAAGACCATCGTGCTCACCGTCGACGGCGAGACTCTGCAACTGGGCAGCGCCAAGCTGGAGATCTTCAATCGCAGCCTGGACTTCCGTGATGGCATCCTG
>DMIX01000426.1 GCA_003451975.1 Propionibacteriaceae bacterium | reverse complement strand
CGGATCGGGTTCGGCTCCAAGCCGATGCGTCCGCACAACATGACCTTGGTCATGCTCGGCGCCGGCCTGTTGTGGTTCGGCTGGCTCGGCTTCAACGCCGGATCTGCCGTGGCGGCCAACACCACCGCGTCCCTGGCTTGGGTCAACACCATGGGCGCGGGCGCTGCAGCGATGGTCAGCTGGCTCGTTGTGGAGAAGCTGCGCGATGGACGACCCACGTCACTGGGTGCCGCCTCCGGCGTGGTGGCCGGATTGGTCGCAGCGACACCGGCGTCGGCTGCAGTGAATCCGGTGGGTGCCTTGCTCATCGGCGCTGTCGCCGGGGTAGCCAGTTCCTTTGCCATCGGGCTGAAGTACCGCTTCGGCTACGACGACTCCCTCGACGTCGTGGGTGTGCACTTCGTGGGCGGCGTGGTCGGAACCCTGATGATCGGGCTGTTCGCCGATCCACGGGCCGGCGGCTCGTTCGGGGTGGCCGGGTTGTTCTACGGGGGTGGCTTCGACCAGCTGATTCGGCAGTTCCTCGGCGCGTTGGCGGTAGGTATCTACGCCTTCGGCGTCAGTCTGGTGATCGCTTGGGTGATCAAACGAGTGTTCGGTTGGCGAATCAGCGCGAACAGCGAGTTGGCCGGTATTGATCAGAATGAGCACTCTGAGATCGGTTACGACCTCAGCCCGGTGTATTACACCAACCGGGTGCAGCGCACTCTGGTGCTGTCCAAGGAAGACTTGGCAGACGACAAGACGGGAGCTTCGAAGTGAAACTAGTAACCGCCATCATCCAGCCCGAAATGCTGGACACCGTACAAAAAGCCCTGGTTCGCCACGGCGTCGGCGGCATGACCATCAGCGAGGTTTCCGGATACGGCAGCCAACGCGGTCACGTCGAGATCTACCGCGGTGAGGAATACACCATCGACTTCATCACCAAGGTGCGCCTCGAAGTCCTCGTCGAAGACGAAGACGCCGAAGCACTCACCGGCGTCCTCATCCAAGCAGCCCAAACCGGCCAAGTCGGCGACGGCAAAGTCTGGATCATCCCAGTCGACAACGTCATTCGCATCCGCACCGGCGAAAGCGGATCAAGCGCCATCTAGCTTTCGAGGAATCACCCAGATCGGACGATCACCGGCGCCCGCTGCCCCGCCGTGGCGTCCAGGCCACCGCGGCGGCACCGACGACGTCGTGGCCCGACAGCGCTAAGGCGCGCAGCGCTTCCGACACGGTGGCACCGGTGGTGATGACGTCGTCGACGACGATCACCGATCCGGTTCTGGGCCGACCACGGCTCCGATAGGCATGGTGCAGATTCGAATACCGCTCGGCGACGCCCAGCCCAGACTGATCCGCCGGACGCCGTCGCTGCCGCAATGCCCGAACCACGCCGACCTGCAGGCCTTGGGCACGAAGCTGACGCGCGGCGCGGGTCGCCAGGCTCCCTGTGAAGTCCAAGCCCCGGTGCGCGAGTGTGGCCGGGTTGGACGGAATCGGCACCAACCACAGCGGCTGTGGCGGCTCAACCGCGCCGACCAGCGCGGCCACGGCGAGCGCTAGGCGCCCGGCAAGCACGATTACCAATGCCAACCCATTGCGCTCCTTGGCGGACAACACCAGCGACCTGACCACACCGCGGTAATGGGCTGCGACCACCACGGGTACCGACAAGCCGCGAACGGAATGCACCGGCTCCCGTTGCAGCACCTGGCCGCACCCTCGACAAAGCCCCCGGCCCGGTGCCCCACAGCCGACGCAACAGGCCCCCAGAAGCAACTCGGCGGCAGCATCCATCAGACGATCCCTGGTCACGACCTCCAGCATCGGCGCCACCGACGCGCGCCGTCAGGGATCCACAGCCTCATCCCGAGTACGCCGCAGCGCTCACTTCGGTTCCTACGACGAACCAGTTGAACTCGCCGTCGAAGCGGTACAAGGAATTGGTGCTCGACAGACCCAGGGGGTCTCGGCCCGGTACCACGAGCATCGCGTCGAGGAGGATCGCGTCGCTGGGTCCGATGTCACTCATCGTCGAGCCGTCCTGGCTGATCAGCACCGCGCCAAGCTGTTGTTGCGGGTCGCGGCGTAACAGGGCCAGCTCCGATATCGAACTCCAGCCGAGGTCCAGCAGGTCGACCGCATCTAGGCCGATGAGATCTAGGTCGATGGGTGCCCAACCCGAGATCAGGATCCCCTCATCGCTGTAAGACACTCGGGAAAGCCCGACCATTGCCGAGGATCCGCGTCCGAGAATCACTGCAGCCCGGCTGCCATCGGGCGCGATCGCCAGGCCCCGTACTGCCGAGGTGGGCATACCCGAGACCGTGACCGACACCTGTTTACCCTCGCGGTACACCCGCAGACCGGCGAGGTTCGCTGCCACCGGCGACCATAGATCACCATTGCGAGCAAAGGACGGACGCAACAACCCGGTACCGCTGCGCAACGGTCGGGCGATCTTCCCACTGGCGTTACCGGTGATCAGCTGGGTCTTGTCGGTCGTTGTGATCGCCCAGCGGGACAGATCCCGGGTCACAGCCAGTGCCCCGGTGTCAGGCAAGCCGCTACGAACCTCGACCAGGTCCGACCAGTTGTCCGGGCTACTTTGACGTATCAGTTTGCCGCCACTGACCGAGAACGCCAGCTTGGGCTGGGCCGAATCGCCCGGATCCAGGTCAGGGCAGTCACTCGGGCTCAGTTCGGCCGAGCCGGCATGAGTCCATGCCTGGCCGTCCACCACGACACGAATCGTCCCGATATCGGGGAAGCTGCACAGCGTGTAGGTCAGCTCCGACAGCAGCAGCGCGCGGCGATCATCGCTCACCTCCGACCCATTGCTGAGTGAGACGGTAGCGCTGCCAAAATCGCTCACCTCCACCGAACCGAGAGTGAACTCCCCTGCCTGCCGTGCCACCACGATCGGTGCCAGCCACGGGGACGGCCCGTCCAGCACGGCCTGGGCGGCATGACTCACCGCGGTGCCGTCGTCAGGGAAGTGGTGGGGATCCGGCACCATGGAGGCACCAGTGCGGGCCTCGAACTCCACATCAACCGCAGTGAAACCGGTGCTGTAGAGGTACCGCGACATCAACAACCCGTCCGGGGGTCGCGAGATCCGCCATTGTCCGTTGGAGTTCTTCACCAGGCCGAAGTCCTGTCGCAACTGGCCGCTCTCCGGGCGGTAAACGCCACCGGCGTCGATCAGACCGGTGAGCGGGGCGACGAGAACGACCGTCTGATCGGTTTCGGTAGGCGGATAGCCGTCGGCGTAGATCTGAACCCCCGACTGAGGTTTCCACGACTTCGCGGCCGCCTCAGTGAGGTACTCCCGTGCCACCCGGTAGTCCGATTCCGAGTTACTCATCGCGTGCAGGAATCCCTCGACGATCAGCAGCTTGGTCGCGCCGTCTGCTGGGGGCAGCGGCGCGACTCGGACGCCGGTCACCGCGCCCGATGGCTCCATGCTGTGCTCAGTAACGGGACCCGAGGTGGGCACCGTGGTGCAGCCGGCGATGAGCACGGCCGCAGCGAGAACTCCGACAAGCAGGGGGCGTCGTCTCATGACTGTGCCTCCGGCTCGGGCGCCGCCGGCAGCGGTGACGACTTCAACTTGCCGCCGGCCGAACGTGGCAGGGTCAACCGGAATTGGGCACCGTTGCCGCGCTCGCCCCAGGCGGTCAGCCAGCCGCCGTGCAGCCGGGCGTCCTCCAAGGAGATCGACAGTCCCAGCCCGGTGCCGCCAATGCGTCGACCCCGTGACGGGTCGGCTCGCCAGAACCGGTTGAAGAGCTGTGCACCCTCGGTCATCGAGAAGCCCACTCCGTGATCACGTATCGCAACCGCGATGGCGCTGGCGCTACTGCGTAGCCTCACTTCAATCGGCTTGCCCTCACCGTGCTCGATGGCGTTGGTGATCAGGTTTCGGACGATCCGCTGGATGCGGCGCCGATCGATCTCTGCCATTCCGTTTCCCTCGGTGAGATAGCTCAGCGAGCTTCCGGCACGCTCGGCCAATGGCCGCAGCGCCTCGAGTTCTTCGCCGACCAGCAGCCCCAGGTCGACGACTTCCAAAGACAGTTCAGCAGCCCCGGCATCGAACCGCGAAATCTCCAGCAGGTCGGCCAGCAGCGATTCGAAGCGATCCAACTCGGCCGACAGCAGCTCCGCTGAGCGCGCCGAGGTGCTGTTGAAGGATTTGCGTTGGGCGTAGAGCACCTCGCTGGCCATTCGGATGGTGGTCAACGGGG
>DMIX01000142.1 GCA_003451975.1 Propionibacteriaceae bacterium | reverse complement strand
TGATCTGAAGACCGCCCTGCCCATGGCCGGTTTCGCGCTGGCCGGGAGTTTCGGCGGCGCCGTGGTGGCCACCCTGCTGCCGGTTCAGGTGTTCAAGCCGATCATTCTGCTGGCCCTCATCGTGGTGGCGATCATCACCGCGGCCAACCCCAGCCTGGGCAGTGCCCGCAGGCTGCGCTACCACGGACGCAGGCACTACCTGATCGCGATCCTGATCGGCACCATCATCGGCTTCTACGACGGCATGCTCGGGCCGGGCACCGGAACCTTCCTGTTGCTGGGCCTGGTCGGGATCCTCGGCTACACCTTTCTCGAGGCGACCGCGAAAGCCAAGATCGTGAACTTCGCCACCAATCTCGGAGCCCTGCTGTTCTTCGCCCCTCACGGCGTGGTGCTGTGGAAACTGGGCTTGTTCCTGTCAGCCGCGAACGCCTTGGGCGGCTACACCGGCTCCCGGATGGCCATCGCCAAAGGAAATCGGTTCATCCGGGTGTTCTTCCTGATCGTGGTCGCCGCCTTGCTGATCACTCTCGCCTACGACATCTACCGTACGAATTTCAACTGATCACCGAGCGCTCCGCTTACGGTCAAACGCTTCGCTCCAGGACAGAGCTCACGGCCGAAGGCGGAGCGCTCGACGGCGCTGGGGCCTAGCGTTGGGGCATGACTGGTTTCAGTAGCCTTCCCGAGTCGCGGATTCCCGACCCGATGGATGCCCCCACGCTGCGGTGGGGGATCATGGCGCCCGGCGGCATCGCCCGCAAATTCGCTACTGCCCTCGGTGCCTTCAGCCGCCAGCAGATCGTCGCAGTGGGCTAGCGCAGCCGGGAACGGGCCGACGTCTTCGCCAGCGACTACGGCGTGGACGCCGCCTACGGCTCCTATGAGGAACTGTTGGCCGACGACCGGGTGCAGGCGATCTACGTCGCCTCGCCGCATTCGCAGCACGCCGAGCAGGCGCTGGCCGCGATCCAAGCCGGCAAGCATGTGCTGGTGGAGAAGGCCTTCGCCCGCAACGCGGCCGAAGCCCGGACGCTGATCGATGCCGCCGCGGCGCAGCAGGTAACCCTCATGGAGGCCATGTGGACCCGCTTCCTGCCGCGCACCGACATCGTGCGACAGCTGCTGAGCGACGGCGTCCTGGGCGAACTCGAAACCGTCATCGGTGACCATGGACTGCCGTTGGAACATGTCGAGCGGATGGTCAATCCGACGTTGGCCGGCGGCGCGCTGCTCGACCTGGGTGTGTACCCGGTGTCCTACAGCTCCTTCGTGCTCGGACGACCGGGCCGGATCCGCTCCAGCGGAGAACTCACTGACGCCGGGGTCGACCGTCAGATCACGATGACCCTCGCCGGCTATGCCGACCATCCGTACGCCAGGGCTCTGCTGAGCACCACCATGGCCGCGCACACGCCGGTGACCTTCGCGATCTGCGGCAGTGACGCACGCGTTGAACTGGGTAGCTATTTCTACTGTCCTGGTCAGGTGCGGTTGGTTCATCCCGACGGAAGTTCGCTGACTAGCGCTCCGGACCCGATGCAGACGCATCAAGGGCTCGTGTTTGAGGCCACCCATTTCGCCCAGCTCGTCGCCGACGGCCGCTCGGAGTCCCCGCTGCTGCCGCTGTCGGAGACGCTGGCCATCATGGAGACCCTCGACGAGATCCGCAGCCAGGTCGGCGTCCGCTACCCCGGCGAATGAGCGAATCGGCATCGTCGACCCACAGGTGACTCAACCAGCCGTGGTCACTGGCGGCGTCCACACATTCCTGGCGGTCGTCGATGAAGGCGACCTCGTCGGGCTGGACGTCGAGTCGGGCGGTGATGGCAGGGAACACGGCAGGATCGGGCTTGCTCAACCTCAGCTCTGAGGAGATGAACCCCCGGTCGATCAGGGCCGATCAATCTGCCGAAGACACCGCCCGTCCCAAGGCGAGGGCCCCTTTGCTCACCAATGCGGTGCGCAGACCCCAAAAGCAGCTCGCCCGGTGTCGTGGTCGGGCACTAGGGGTCCTTCGGTGCTAGATCCTCCACCGACTACAGGGGAAGATCTAGCACCGAAGAGGATGACGGGGGTCTCGGACAAGCAGGACGAACGCAGTGTGGCTGGGCTGGCCTTCTGGCGGGGTGTAGTCACCGAACTGGTGAGGTAGCCGCTCTTCTTGCCTGTGATGCGTACCGAGATCGTGTGGGAGATGTCGGTCAGGGTTGGGCGATAGGTGGTGCCGGTTGCGGCCGCGATGGTCCGCCCATCCCGAAGCCATTGGTAGCTGAGGGTGACGCCGCTTGGGGACCAGGTTCCCGGGCGAGCCGTCAGCTGCCCGCCGAACTTCGGAGTACCAACGACAGTGACCTTGGTGTGGGACAGTGCTCGGCCTACGGCGAGCGAGTGGGTCTTGCCCCAGGTTGCGTCGTATTCGTAGCCGTACACCGAGATGTAGGCGTCCCCGGTGCCGAGTCCGTTGGGGAAGGCGACGTTGATTCCGAGCTTCACTGCTGAGGTGACGTGGATCTTGTAGTAGTCGGTGTCAGAGCGGTCGGCCATGTTGGCCGTGCCGTGCATCGTTGTCGCCCAACGGCAAGCTGTCCGCGGTGGCCATGGTTCCGTTGGATTCACTCTCCCAACGATCGGCTGCCTGGTCTTGAGTCGCACCCGCCAGCGGAAACAGTCCACCGACGAGGGCAATGACTGCGACCTGGGTGATGCTGCGGAGCCACCGAGATCTTGGGCGAGCGAGAGAGCCGGAACGAGTATCGATAATGGCCTTCCTCCGAGAATTTGCCGACGGGTAGCGCGGGGGTTCCTCCTGCGCGAATCGAAGGCTAGGAAGCGCCGGAGCTGTGCGCCATGAGGATCGAGAACTCCGTACACTTTTCGCCGATCTCATACGTGGTCTCAGCGTGTGTAGACGTGCGTGTGAGGCACGTCTGGGTTCGCTGTACGAGCTGGCACCGCCGCCGGCATTGGAGACTCAAGAGACTCCTGAAGGCTCTTGGCAAGCCTGGGCGCAATCCAGCGCTTGCTGTACCGGGCAGCGACAGCGGTCGTTTTCGACGTAGCGGCGTTCGTTTGCCGGAATTCAGTCCAGGAACTCTGGGGAATGCGTGTCGACGATGGAGATGAGCCAGGACAGCGAATCGGCATCGTCGACCCACAGGTGACTCAACCAGCCGTAGTCACTGGCGGCGTCCACACATTCCTGGCGGTCGTCGATGAAGGCGACCTCGTCGGGCTGGACGTCGAGTTGGGCGGTGATGGCCGGGAACACGGCAGGATCGGGCTTGCTCAACCTCAGCTCTGAGGAAATGAACACCCGATCGATTAGGGCCGCCCACTCCGCCGACGACACGGCCCTGCCCAGGGCGTGCGGCCCATTGCTCACCAGTGCGGTGCGCAGGCCCCAGGAATAGACGGTGGTAAGCATCGCCTCGGCCGAGGGTCGGAGCTGAATCCACAGTTCGGCGTCCAGGCCGGCCAGGTGAGTGATGGCTTCGGCGGTGGGTTCCAACCCCAGCCCCTGCAGCAGCGGGCCCCAGTACTCCACCCGGGAACCGCCCTGGTCGTAGGCTTTGCGACCGTTCCAATACAGCCCTTCGTACATCTCTGGCGGCACACCCAGGTACTCAGCTGGAGCAGCGTACAAGTCCGGCGGGGAAGCCAACACCTTGCCCAGATCGAATGCGACGAAGCGAATCACCTTCCCAAGGCTAGCGCCCCCACCCGCCGACTCGGACGTCGCTACCCGCGCGTCACGTTGCTACAGGCGCGCCGGTAGCAACATGACGCAGGTGTAGCGAGGCTGTTGGCTGCTGACCGGTTAGGGGGTGGGGGACAACAGGCGATCGCGCCAACCGGGGAACAGGGCGTCGGCATCGGCGGGGAAGGACTCGAAGGCTCGGGCGAACTCCCGATGGGTCGACGCCCACTCGAGCGGGTCAGCGCCGGCGGCCCAACCCTCGTAAGCCTGACGCAGCGAGCGGGCGCCGGCGGCCGGGCCGTCGAGGTGGCCATAGGAGCCGCCACCGGCGGTGTTGATCAGGTTGCCGTGGCCCAGGTTGGAGAAGAAGCCAGGCAGCCGCAGCGCATTCATGCCACCGGACACGATCGGCGTGGTGGCCTTGATGCCATCCCACTTCTGAAAGTAGACCGGGCCTTGGGCCTCGTCGCGCTCGACCATGTAGGCGATCACCCGGTCGTCGGCCTCGCCCTCCATCTTGCCGTGGCCCATGGTGCCCACGTGAATGCCCGACGCGCCCTGCAGCCGAGCCATCTTGGCCAAGACGAAAGCGGTGTAGCCGCGCTTGGAGCTGGGCGAGGTGA
>DMIX01000388.1 GCA_003451975.1 Propionibacteriaceae bacterium | reverse complement strand
GCCGCAAGCAGGTCCATGATGATCCCGTCCTTATCCGTCGTCCACACCGTGCCGTTGGTGCGCAGGAACGACGCACCGGCACTTTCCTCTCCGCCGAATCCATACGAACCATCGAGCAGACCGTCCACGAACCACTTGAAGCCGACCGGAACCTCGGACAACCTGCGTGGCAGGTCGGCGGCGACGCGGTCGAGCATCGAGCTGGAGACCACCGTCTTCCCCACCACGGCATCCGCGCGCCAGCCGGGCCGGTTACGGAACAGATACGAGATCGCGACCGCCAGGTAGTGATTCGGGTTCATCAAACCGGCTGTCGGTGTGACGATGCCGTGCCGGTCGAAGNNGTAGTGGTTGGGGTTCATCAGCCCTGCCGTCGGGGTGACGATGCCGTGCCGGTCGAAGTCGGGGTCATTGCCGAAGGCGATGTCGAACCGGTCTTTGAGGCCGATCAGGCCGGCCATTGCGTACGGTGACGAGCAATCCATCCGAATTTTGCCGTCCCAATCCACCGTCATGAACGAAAACGTCGGGTCGACCCGCTCGTTCACGACCGCGATATCCAGCTTGTACGTCTCGGCAATGGGTCCCCAGAATGCCACTCCGGACCCGCCGAGTGGATCCGCGCCGATCTTCAACCCGGCGGCGGCGATGGTGGCCATGTCGACCACGTGGCGCAGGTCGGCCACGTACGGCGCGACGAAGTCGTATTCGTGCGTGGTCTCAGCCCGCAGCGCCCGGCTGAGCGACATGCGCTTGACGTCACGCAGACCATCGCGCAAGATCTCGTTCGCGCGCTGCTGGATGATCTGCGTCGTGTCCGTGTCGGCGGGACCGGCGGACGGCGGGTTGTACTTGAATCCACCGTCGCGCGGCGGGTTGTGGGAGGGCGTAATCACCACGCCATCAGCGAGGCCGGTGCGCCTGCCCTGGTTGTACGTCAGGATTGCGTGGGAGATCACCGGAGTCGGGGTATAGCCGCGACCGGTCTGTACGCGGATCGTGACCTGGTTCGCGGCGAAGACTTCGAGCGCCGAGGCGAGGGCCGGCTCGGACAGGGCGTGCGTGTCCATCCCGACGTAGAGCGGCCCATTGATCCCGCGAGCACGGCGCATCTCGACGATCGCCTGGCTGATCGCCAGGACGTGGTCCTCGTTGAACGTGCCGTCGAGCGCAGAGCCACGGTGTCCGGACGTGCCGAACGACACCTGCTGCGCGCGGTCTTCCGGATCCGGGTGAGTGGTATAGTAGGCCGCAACAAGCCGTGGTACGTTCACCAGTAGCTCGCGTGGGGCAGGCTTCCCTGCCAGTTCGTGCATGGACATAGGCCCTCCTGTCTGGTCATGCTGAAGTCGTGGCGAACGGTGTTCGAATTATACCACCCACCCGGTCCGCAACCAAACAGGAGCCGCCTGGAGGTACGGCCAGGATTTTTTGCGAGAAGTGTAGCGCCTTTGACACGACGACTGCACTGGAGAGTACGCCCACTGGAGCAGACTGTGCCNNGGCCAATCTCCGCACAGGCCATGCTGGGGTCTGGTGGCCCGTTCCCGTGGGCCTCCGCGCAAACGGAATGCGTCCAAGATTGGCACAGTCTTGACTGCCACGAAGAGATTCGCGTGAACCTGGCAGATCACGCTGGAAACACGACCTGCCCATTGCTCGCTAACCCCAGAATTTCCGGACGCACTCGCCGCGGTGCGCCTATTCGAGCAACCGTGCTCGATTCGTGGACGTCACCCCGCCCGTGGAGGTAGTTGTCGCTTCCTCAGTCACAGCCGCAGCCAGAGCGTGGCCCTCCTATACCGGTCCGGCGAGAAATGCGGTATAATCAGCGAAACCGAGATACTTGTCCTGCAAGGAAGGAGACCTCTGCTATGAAATCTGCGGAACGCGCGACGGCGGAAGGCATTCTGTTCACCGATCAATACCAGCTCTCGATGGCTCAGCTCTATTACCGCATGGGGTTGCACGAGCGACTGGTGCAATTCGACCACTTCTTTCGCAGTTATCCCGATTATGGTGTCCATCAGGCCGGCTATTGCGTCAACGCCGGGCTCGAGTGGCTGCTGGACTGGATGCGCGACGCGCACTTCACCGACAGCGACATTGCCTATCTGCGTGGGCAACGTGACCGGGTGGGCAAGCCGATTTTTCAGGATGATTTCCTCATCTGGCTGCGCAAAGCAGGTGATTTCAACGGCATCAGTTTGCGCGCGATCCCTGAGGGACGGGTGGTCCATCCGGACGTCCCGCTGACGGTCGTGTGCGGTCCCTTCGCCATGGCGCAGATTCTGGAGACGCCGCTGCTCAACCACCTGAACTTTCAGACTCTGATTGCGACCAAGGCATCGCGTATCCGCGAAAGTACGCACGGCCGGACGGTCCTCGAATTCGGTTTGCGCCGCGCCCAGGGCAAGGCGGCGAATGCCGGCGTGCGCGCCGCGTTGATCGGTGGCGCCGATTTCTCGTCGAATGTCGGCATCTCGCACGTGCTCGGCTATCCGCCGAAGGGGACACACGCGCACAGCATGGTGCAGGCGTTCGTCGCCCTGGGAGAGGGTGAGCTCGCCGCGTTTCGTGCGTACGCCGAAGTCTACCCGGACGACTGCCTGCTCCTGGTCGATACGATCGACACGCTCGCAAGCGGGATACCTCACGCGATCCAGGTCTTCGAAGAATTGAAGCGGAAAGGCCACCACCCCGTCGGCATCCGCCTCGATTCCGGCGACCTGGCCTACCTCGCCATTCGTGCTGCCAGGATGTTGGACGACGCTGGCTTTCCGGATACGGCCATCGTGCTCTCCAACGAGCTGGACGAGCTGGTCATCTGGCAGATCCTCACGCAGATTCAGCGCCAGGCCCACGAGTTCGGCGTCGAGCCAGACAGCGTGATCAACCGGCTCGTCTATGGTGTCGGAACGCGGCTGATCACCTCGGCTGGAGATGCGGCGCTGAGCGGCGTCTACAAGCTCGTCGCGGTCCACGACGGTGACGAGTGGAAGCCGGCGCTGAAGGTCTCGGATTCACCGGGCAAGACGTTGAATCCCGGCTACAAGCATGCCTGGCGGCTGTACGACAGAGAAGGCAAGGCGACCGCTGATCTGCTCGGCCTCGCGGATGAGCATCCCGCTGCGCTGGACGAGATCGTGCTGCGCCATCCCTTCGACCCCACGTTGCAGCGCACGCTGCGCCGCAGCGACATGTCGGAGATCGAGCCGCTGCACGTCGATGTGCTCAGTGAGGGACAGCTGGTCTACGACCTGCCCACCATCGAGGACGTGCGTGCGCGGCGCCTCGCCGATCTCGACCGGCTCGACTTCGGCGTGAAGCGGCTTGTGCACCCGCACGTCTATCATGTGTCGCTCACCCAGAAGCTCTGGGATCTGAAGCAGGAGCTGATTGCGTAGGCGCGCGCCAGCCGGTGAGTCACGCGAATTCTGGGCGGGTATGCGCAGTTCTTCAGAACATATCGAGATGTAAGGCTACGAATTCCCGTTGACCCAGCGGCGGGCCACTTCCGGCAGGTTCGCCGAAGACCCTCTGCGCACCGTGCACGCGGGCAGTGAATCGAGGAAGGCCTGACCATACGGCTTGTTCAGCACGCGGTTGTCGAGAATGACCACCACGCCGCGATCGGTCTTGTTTCGGATCAGCCGTCCAAAGCCCTGCCGAAAGCGCAGAATTGCATCCGGAAGAGAGTACTCCTGGAAGGGATCCTCGAATGTCTCGCTGCGCGCGGCGACAACGGGATCAGAAGGGACAGCGAACGGCAGCCTCATGATGAACACACAACTCAGCGCATCTCCGGTGACATCGATCCCCTCCCAGAAACTGCGCGTCCCCAATAATACGGCGCGCGATGACTTCTTGAAGCTTTCCAGCAGTTGATTCCGTGAAGTGCCATCCCCCTGCTCGTACACGATGATCTCGTGTGCTTCCAGCTCGGGCGCGATCGCCCTGGCTGTGGCGCGCAACTGCGTATAGGCGGTGAACAAGGCCAATGTCCTGCCTTCCAATGCGAGACTCACCGCGCGCAAGACGTCTTCCACAGCCTTCTGGTGGTAGGGTTGGCGAGGCTCGGGGATGTCGGTTGGGATCCAAACGAGCGTGGATGACTGGTAGTCGAACGGTGACCCCACTGCTACCGTCTCCATATCCCACGCACCCAACCGCTCTTGCATGTAATCGAATTGGTTATCGGCAGTGAGTGTCGCCGAGGTCATAATGACACAGTCTTTCGTCCCCAGCAAGTGTTGCTGGACCAGCTCACCCACATGGAGCGGGGCCGCGTGCATGGAGACAGCTCCACCGCCCGGCGGCGTTTCCAACCAGTAGATCAGGTCATTGCGGGGCTCGTTGACCATTGCCAGCAACATCGATGAGAAGTCTTTCCAGCGGCGGACCTGGACTTTGATCTCCTCGACGACCGCTTCCAGCCCGGGGACGTCGCGGTCATCCAGCACGCTGTTGAGACCGGAACGCAGTTGCT
>DMIX01000215.1 GCA_003451975.1 Propionibacteriaceae bacterium | reverse complement strand
GGTCTCCAGAAAAATTTTGCCTGGCTACATTCTTGTGGAGATGGACTTGCCGGAGAATGGGTGGAAGACGACGTGCGCCGTCATTCGCAACATCAGTGGCGTCACGGGATTTGTAGGCTCTGCGTCCAACGCCAAGCCCCAACCCATCAGCATGGAAGAAGTGAAGCGCATTCTGCAGCGCACCGGTGAACTCAAGGGCGAACGGTCGATGCATTTCCGCCAGACCTTTACGGTGGGCGAGCAGGTAAAAATAACGCAAGGCCCCTTCGAGTCGTTCTCCGGTGTCATAGATGAGGTGAACGCAGAGAAGAACAAGCTCAAGGTGAGCGTTCAGATATTCGGTAGATCCACGCCTGTCGAAGTCGACATGGCGCAGGTCGAAAAGATTTAAGTCAGTGCCTCGCCGAGAGGTGCGGTGTTCTTTGTACAGCGGCATGCCGGCGTAATTCTCGGTATGCTTCTCAGATAAGGGGTGTATGCTCCAATGATGGGAGTCCCTGCTCGACAGGGGCGCTATCCCGGCCGGTGAGTGCTGGGAATACCACGACAGGAGAACGGCTATGGCCAAGAAAAAGATTACTGCAATCGTCAAATTGCAGTGCCCCGCCGGCAAAGCGACGCCGGCTCCACCTGTAGGACCCGCCTTGGGTCCTCATGGCGTTTCTGCGCCCATGTTCTGTCAGCAGTTCAATGAGCGCACGAAGAGCATGGAGCCGGGTCTCATTATTCCGGCGATCATCACGATCTATCAGGACAAGACTTTCACCTTCATCCTGAAGACACCACCTGCCAGCGTGCTCATCAAGAAAGCCTGTGGGATCGAGAAAGGCTCTTCGCAGCCTCAGAAGGATAAGGTGGCAAAGCTTTCCAAGACAAAACTCGAAGAGATTGCGAAGCAGAAGCTTCCAGACCTCAACGCGAACGATCTTGAAGCCGCGAAGCGCATCATTGCGGGTACTGCCCGTTCCATGGGCGTAGAAGTGGAGTGGTGAGATGAAACACGGCAAAAAATACATCGAAGTGGCAAAGAAGGTCGATCCTTCGCAGGCGTATGAACTCGGGACTGCGTGCGCGCTCGTAAGGGAACTCAAGACAGCGAAGTTCGACGAGACCGTCGAGGTCGTCATGCGACTCGGGGTGGACCCGCGCAAGGCAGACCAGATGGTTCGTGGCACCGTCAACCTCCCCAACGGAACCGGCAAGACCGCAAGGGTCCTGGTCTTCGCCACCGGTGAGAAGGCGAACGAAGCAACCGCGGCCGGCGCCGATGAAGTGGGCGCCGACGAACTGATCGACAAGGTAGCCAAGGGCTACCTCGATTTCGACGCGGTGGTGGCCACCCCCGATCTGATGGGAAAGGTCGGCCGCCTGGGTCGTGTGCTGGGCCCGCGTGGCCTGATGCCGAACCCCAAGACCGGCACCGTCACCATGGACGTCGCCAAGGCGGTGACCGACATCAAGGGCGGCAAGATTGAGTTCCGCGTTGACCGTCACTCCAACCTGCACTTCATCATCGGCAAAGCGTCCTTCACCGATGAGCAACTCACGCAGAACTACTTCGCTGCGTTGGATGAGGTGCTGCGGCTCAAGCCGAGCGCGTCGAAGGGTCGCTACATCAAGAAGATCACTGCGACCTCGACGATGGGCCCCGGTGTCCCGGTCGACCCGACCCGCACCAAGTCCGAGGCTGAGTGAGCTTCATCTGACGTTGACAATGGGGGCCCGTGCTCAGCACGGGCCCCCATTGCGTTTCGGCCCGGTAACGCCGCTGGGCGCCGCGCCTGGTCGGTGCGGATGTAGACCACAATGACGGCCATGACGTCACACGCGGACTCTGAGGTGACCGTGGTCGCACCCTTGGACGCGCTCGCCGCGAGCGGGCGAACGGTTCTCGGTCTGCACCTGGCCGCGATTGGACCCGACCACTTCACTGGCCTGGCCGAGTGTCTGCTCGCCGCGAGGCCAGAAGTGCGGGACCTGCGCCAGGCCAAAGCCCTGGTCACCAGCGCCTTGAAAGGGGAGCACGGCAAGTTGCTTCCCGGAGCCTCGCCTGTCGCCTTAGCCGAGGGCCACGTCGTGGGCTCCTTACAGGTGGTGGCGCGTCCGGATTCCGAGCCGCAGGTGATCGAGCTATTCGTGCACCCGCAATGGCGTCGTCGCGGGGTGGCCTCGGCGATGTTGGCCAGTGCCGCCTCCCGGTTGAGCCTTGCCCGGTTCGTGACCATCACAATGGCGGTCCCTCAGGACGAATCGGCATTGTGCGCGCGGCTGGGCTTCGAGGAACGGCGCCCTGGAGATGCCGATTTGGAGCAGTCCTCGTCCTAGCCGTAGACTGAGCGATGCCGAAGACCGCTGGTGCGGTCCTTGACCCCATCGTCAAGGGCCAGGAAATCCCGCGCAGGTGAGACCAGACACTCCATGGAGTTGTCCCCCGGTTGCCTGCGCACCGGGGTTTTTTTCTGCCCACGGGTTCGGCACCAGAGGAAGATGTGGGAAGGAGACCCATGGCGAGGCCGGACAAGGCAGCAGCCGTTGCGGAGTTGACGAGTCATTTCAACGACGCCACCGCCGCTGTGCTGACGGAATACCGCGGACTCACCGTTGCTGAACTGCAGGAATTGCGCAGATCACTCGGTGCGGACGCCACCTACGCCGTGACGAAGAACACGCTGACCAAGATCGCGGCGCGCGAGGCTGGCATTGAGGGTCTGGACGACTCTCTGGCCGGACCGACCGCCATTGCGTTCATCCGCGGTGACGTTGCCACCGTGGCTAAGGGTTTGCGCGACTTCGCCAAGGCACACCCGCTTCTGGTGATCAAGGGTGGTGTCATGGACGGTCGCGTCCTTGATGCCGATGCGGTCAAGAAGCTCGCTGACCTGGAGTCCCGTGAGGTGCTGCTGGCCAAGCTGGCCGGCGCCATGAACGGCAACCTGGCCAAGGCGGTCGGCTTGTTCGCCGCGCCGCTGTCGGCGGCCGCTCGCGCGATGAACGCCCTTACCTCCCAGAAGCCTGCCGGGGATGCCCCGGCGACCGATGCAGCAGCAGCTGTTGAGGCCACCACTACCGCGGCTGACGCTGCATCCGAGTAATCGAAAGGACAATCAGGAAATGGCAAAGCTCACCACTGATGAACTGCTCGAAGCGTTCAAGGAGATGACGCTGATCGAGCTCTCTGAGTTTGTGAAACTGTTCGAAGACACCTTCGGTGTCACTGCGGCCGCTCCGGTGGCTGTTGCCGCGGCGGCCGCTCCGGCTGCTGGCGGCGAGGGCGGCGACGCCGCTGGCGAGGAAGAGTCCAGCGAGGTCGACGTGATCCTGGAGTCTGCCGGCGACAAGAAGATCGCTGTCATCAAGGAGGTTCGCGCGCTGACGAGCCTGGGTCTGGCCGAGGCCAAGGGCCTGGTCGAGGCCGCTCCGAAGGCCGTGCTGGAGAAGGTCGCTCGCGACGTTGCCGCCAAGGCCAAGGAAGCCCTCGAGGCTGCTGGCGCTGCGGTCAGCATCAAGTGATTCATCACTGACTCATCGCCTACTGGGCGGTGGCGACTTCGGTCGTCACCGCCCAGTTGCTTTAGCGGCCGAGTCGTGTGAGCCAAACCAGGTGTAGAAACGCGTTTGGCGGGACACTAGAACTAGTGTCCCGCCAAACGAACTTCTTGGTGGGGGTGGGTGACACGTAGAGGGGATGATCCTGTGGTGTTCAGATCACTTCAACATCGGCCAGTTGCCCTGGCCGCCGGCGGTCGTGACCGTGCTGGATACGCCGACGGCGCTCCCTGCACTGAGCCCATTGCTAACGATCAAGGTGATGGGGAGAGCTGCGAGAGCGCCGGTGATAGTGGCGGCTGCGATGATCTTGCGGATGGTCATGATGGCGAAGCCTCTCTCTGGACTGGCTTATTGCGAGAAGCCTCGCAGGACTTGACTGTCTTGTCAAGATTTGACAGATTTGATAGACACGTGAACAAGAGGAGGATTGCGTGAACGCAGGAGCCGCTGAGTTCGGCGTGATGCTTCGCCAGGCTCGCAAGAGTAAAGGTATGTCGCAGGCTGAGTTGGGCGGCGACAAGTTCTCTGGCAGCTACATTTCCCACTTGGAGAGTGGCCGCCGCACCGCAACCCCGGAAGTTGTCGAGTTCGTCTCTCGTCGGTTGGGGCTCTCCCCGCTGGAGTGGGGGGTCTCGGCCAAGACGGACCTGGGTCGACCGGTCACCGGTGACCTCATCGAAGATCTCCTCATCGCTGAGCGGGCGTGGTCCGACCATGACTGGACCGCGGCGCTCAACCATGCTGAACAAGCCGCTGAGGCCGCTGCGGCTGTGGGGGATTGGGACCGTGAGTGGGAGTCCCGCTACGTCATGGGGCAGGCCATGTTTGCCTCCGGAGACTTTGCCGCGGCTGCACAGTTGGCCGAGTCTTTGGCCGACCATAGGACGGCCAATCGCTATCCGGTCGCTCGGGCGCAAGCACTCTGTCTGGCATCGATTTCACATCGCGCCTCGGACCGTCTCGGACGCGCCGTCGCGCTGGGCGCGCGGGCTGTCGAGGTGGCTGCCGCGTTGCCGCCGATCATTCAGGCAGAAGCTCTTATGGCCCTAGTCAGCGCCATGTCAGAGGCCGGACATCCGGCTTCGGAGAGTGCCCCGTACCTGGATCGTTTGGAGGAGTTGTCCGCCGAGCTCACCTCGGATCACTCCCGGGGAATGATCGCCTGGGCTATCGGAACTGCCGAGTTCGTGGCCGGCGATGTGGCCGCCGGTATCGCGCACCATGAACAGGCTCAGAAGCTGTTGGATGCCCGCCGTGACCTGCGACTGTGGTCGCGCTTTCAGCGTTCGGCAGCGAGTTGTCTGTTGGGGGCGGGGATTACCGATGGCGTGGCCGAGCTGGTGCGAACCGCTTCGCTGGGGATCGAGATCCTTGGTAACAACCACGACCTGGCTGAACTGCGCCAGGTCGAGGCGCAACTGGCCCTTCACTCCGGCAATCCCGAGGAAGCCGTACGCATTGCTTCGGAGGTCTTGGCCGATCCGGTGTTGGGTGCCAAGGAGCTTTCCCGCAGCGGCACCGAACTGGTGCTGGCGCAAGCCCTGGCTGCCTGTGGACGCGAGGAAGAGGCACGTGAGCAGTACCGCATCGCGGCCGAGGCTTTGGAGGTCGAGGGTCGGCTGGCGGCCGCGGCTCAGGCCTGGCGACGCAGCGTCGGGCAGCGAACACAGGAAGGCCTTTGACAAAAACTTGACAGCTGTTGTCAAGTCTGATCGAATAGTGCTCAGTCGGCGCCCCCCTAGCGCGTCGGATGAGTACACCACATGAGCCGGTGTCCAAATGGTGCGGCAACCCCTCCCGCAGCCTTGGGCACCGGCTCGTGGCGTGTGCTGGCAATCAAGTTGTAACCCTCGGGGAGTGGCGCGATCTGGCCAGAGGATGCAGTATGGGGCTCGGTCGATCTTGGAGGCCGCAAACCTCCGCAAAATTCCGGCCCTTCTTCGCGTGCGCGGATTTGCAGAGGTGTGCCCATCTCGGGTAATCTAGCGCTTTGCCCATCGCTTTCGACGACCCGTGCCTTGACGCGGGCCGTTCTGCGTGCATCGAAACCGGCAATGCCCGGGCTTCTGGAAGGACCCCACCTTGGCCGTCTCGCGCACTGCGTCGAAGAACACCAATGTTGTCTCACCCAGCGGCAGGATCTCGTTCGCGAAGATCCATGAGCCGCTTGAGGTTCCCAATCTGCTAGATCTTCAGGTCGAATCCTTCGACTGGCTGATCGGCAACGAGGCCTGGGCTAACCGGGTCGCCGCTGCCACCGCCCAAGGTCGCACGGATGTGAATACCAAATCCGGGCTGGAGGAGATCTTCGAAGAGATCTCGCCCATCGAGGATTTGTCCCAGACGATGTCGCTGTCGTTCCGCGACAACCGTTTTGAGGAGTCCAAGCACACCGTGGAGGCTTGCAAGGATCAGGACTTCACCTACGCCGCACCGTTGTTCGTCACCGCGGAGTTCATGAACAACGACACCGGTGAGATCAAGAGCCAGACGGTGTTCATGGGGGATTTCCCTCTCATGACCGACAAGGGGACCTTCATCATCAACGGCACCGAGCGCGTCGTGGTGTCCCAGTT
>DMIX01000152.1 GCA_003451975.1 Propionibacteriaceae bacterium | reverse complement strand
CACCGCCCCCGACCATGGCAATCGTGTGGCCCTGGCGTTGCAACTGTGCGACCACGTCCAGCTTGTCTTCGGGGAGCAGGGAGGCGTGGATCTCGTCGATCCCGGTGGCCTTCCCGACGGCTTCGGCCACCAGTCGGGTGTCACCGGTGAGCATGACCACCTTCTCGACCCCGGCTCGGTGGAGCCGGGGTCGAGAAGGTGGTCATGCTCACCGGTGACACCCGACTGGTGGCCGAAGCCGTCGGGAAGGCCACCGGGATCGACGAGATCCACGCCTCCCTGCTCCCCGAAGACAAGCTGGACGTGGTCGCACAGTTGCAACGCCAGGGCCACACGATTGCCATGGTCGGGGACGGTGTCAACGACGCCCCCGCTTTGGCCACCGCGAACATCGGCGTGGCAATGGGCGCGGCCGGTTCAGCCGTGGCCGTGGAGACCGCGGACATCGCCCTGATGGGCGACAACCTGCTCAAACTGCCCGAAGCCATCGGTCTGGCCAAGCGGACCGTGTCCGTGATGCGGCAGAACATCGCGATCGCCCTGATCACCGTGGTGCTGCTGCTGGCCGGTGTTTTCGCCGGCGGGGTGACCATGTCCGTCGGCATGCTCGTCCACGAAGCCTCCGTACTGGTCGTCATCATCAACGCAATGCGACTGCTACGGAAGAGCCGCGGTTCGACCACGACGCCACCGGCCGAGAGGACCACGGAGAAAGGGGCACAGCAGGTAACCGCCTGACATCCAAATCCGCACCGGGGCCCTGGGGCCCGCACGCCTCCGGATCATACCGAGGACGGATAAGCACGAAAACTCAGACAGCGACATAGAGACAGCCATACAGGAAGCAGAGGAGATCAGCCATGACCGAGAAGAACTTCACCCTTGGAGACAACGTCGAGCACTTTACTATTGCGGACGTCGCCCGGGACAATCCGGACTTCCGGAAGGTGCTGTGGACCGGCGAACACGCCCAGATCGTCGTCATGACGATTCCGCCCGGTGGTGAGATCGGGGACGAGGTCCACGAACACACCGACCAGATCCTGACCTTTGTCTCCGGTATCGGCGAGGCGGACCTCAACGGTCACACCCACCCCATCGAGGCAGGCGACCAGTGCGCGGTTCCTGCCGGCGCCCAGCATAACCANNAGACGCTGCCGAGGCCGCCGGCCGAGACGAACCGCCGCGGCACTGAACAACACCGTTCTGGCGAACCCACTGGGACGCCGAATCGAAACCACTGAGAAGGAGATCCCATGTCCAAGGTCTATGTGTTCAACGACTACGGCGGGCCCGAGACCCAGCAGCTGATCGACCGGCCTGTTCCCGTGCCCGGGCCCGCAGAGCTGGCCATCGAGGTACGGGCCGCCGGAGTGAACCCAGCCGACTGGAAGATCCGCGAGGGCCAGCTGGGCCATCACTGGAGCCTGCCGGCACCGATGGGACGCGAGGCCGCCGGCGTGATCACCCAGCTCGGCGACGGGATCGAGGAATTCACCGTGGGCGACGAAGTGCTCGGTCTGGTGGCACCCGGACACGGTGGGCTGGCCGAACACACACTGTTGCGCGCCGCCACGACCGTGGCCAAGCCCGAGGAGATCTCCTTCACCGACGCCGCCACCATCCCGGTGGCCGCGGCCACGGCCTATGACGCCACACACCAGATCGAACTCGAACCGGGCCAGACAATGCTGCTGCTGGGCGCGGGCGGTGGGGTGGGACTGATGGCCGCACAGATCGGCCGGGTGCACGAGTTCAGGGTCATCGGTGTGGCCAGCTCAGCTAAGCGGAGCCTGGTCGAGTCCACCGGTGCCATCTTCGTCGAATCCGGTCCGAACCTGCCCGAACGGGTGCGTCAGATCGCCCCCGACGGGGCAGATCTGATTGTCGACCTCGTCGGTGGGGATGCGCTGCGCGCCGTCGCGGACCTGGTGCCCGACCGGACCCGGATCATCTCAGCGGCTGATCCGGACACCGCCGCCGAGCTGGGCGGCCTGGCCCTGGCACGCACGAGTGAGGCCATGGGGAAGATCACCGAGGTGATCCAATACGGGCTGGTCGATCCGCACGTGGACGCCCAGTTCGGCCTGGATGAAGCAGGTCAGGCGATTGCCGCAGTCGAGACCAGACATGCGGCCGGAAAGATCGTCGTGGTGCCCTGAGGCGAGCCCACCGAGGCCGGACGGGGCGCGGTGAGCATGCGTTTTTCATTCGGGGCGGGCACGCTCCACTGCATTGCTCCTGAACAGGGGCTCAGCTCGACGTGCCCGGATGAGCCGAGAGGGTGGGGAGGGTCCCGATGTCGATCGTACCGCGATATGTGCTGGAGACGCGCGCTCCGCAGCCGCGTGCGGGTGCATGTGTCGGCATCAGTGCGGTCACCGCTGGCGGCGTTGCTTCCATCACCTTCGGCACGGTCGTACTCGCTGCTGTACTGCTCTGTGGATGCAGCCAGCAAGGCGCACGTCTGCTGGACGTGCATGGACCGGGCGACGCCTCGGCTCCGGGTCATCCACAGACCGTCGCAACGACGGGCGACGGCGACCCGGACGGTGCGGGCGCGTGACGGCATGCCCGTCGGACGTTTCTCCCCGGTGCTTGCCCGCACACGCTCCATCCATGCTCCGATTTCCCCCATCGCCTACGACTGCGTCAAGTTGATCTTTGTGCGTTCGGGCTCCGCGGTCCTGCTCAGCGAGTTCGGTGAGAAGCCGGTCGCCGTCGGCGATGTCGTGGCGTTGGGGGCAAACACTCTGTGCGGGAGCGAGCCCGAGGGCTGGGTCACGGTCACCACGCTGTACCTGGATCGTGACTACGTCATTGATCAGGTGTTCTGGCAGCACGCAGCGTTGCTGGCCGATCGGTGGGATGCCCAGGGCTTCGCCGACGAGCTGTACTCCGAGCCTGCACAAATATTGCTCCTGGGTGAGGACCGCGTGGGGATGCTGATGCCCTGGCTGGACGAGATGGTCGCGCTCAGTATCGACGGACCCGCAGCGGAGAGTTTCTACCGGCTCCAGGCGCTGCTGTTCGCGGTGCTGGATGTGATCGCCCCTTTCGTCAAGACGACTCCGGTACGACGGACACACTCCCAACGGTTGGCAACGTGGCCCGGCTTGCCCCACCACCGCCGGTTCGCGCCCTTGCGCGCCGAAGCCCGCGAGGCCGCTGGACTCCTTCGCACCGCGACAGCACGTCGATGGACACTGCCCGAGCTTGCCAAGGCAGTGCATCTCTCGCCGTCCCAGCTGGGCCGGGTCTTCGTCGACGCCTACGGGAAAACACCGATGACGTACCTGGCGACATTGCGCGCCCAGGAGTTGGCGCGTCTGCTGCGTGAGACCAATCTGCCGATCGAGGTCGCGATGCGTGAGGTCGGGTGGCACAGCCGCGGTCACGCCGCGCGACTATTCCGCCAGTGTGTCGGAGCAAGCCCGACGCGCTACCGCCAGCTCGTCCGGCAGAAGGCCGCCAGCTGACGACTCGGTGCACATAGGAGCATCTGCGATACGGGAATCCGCATCATCACCCGATCCGGCGCGTTCTTCGCCTGACGGGCTGGTAGTCCGGTAGATGTCGTCGGTTCCACCGCCGCTCCCGACCGGTCGCATCCTCGTCCGTTTCGTGGCATTGGTGCTCCCGGCGCACCTGATGGTCACCGAGCTCGATCGGCCCGGTGCTCAGGGTATCGGGAGGAGACAGCGACGATGGCCACGACACGAGAGGAAGTCCTCCTCCTCACGGACTCCCTCGTTAATGAGGCTTCGTATCTTCGCGCGGCCCGCCCGGCTGAATGGCTGGCAGGGTGGCCCTCCCGCGACAAGATCAATCCCAAGCGGCTGGAGCCTCTCGATGAGAGCCGCCACTTGGTCTTGGTCGGACATGTCCACATCGAGGGCAAGCCCGCGGAAGTTGGATTGGTGCGTCTCTAGGGCCGCGCGATCATGATCCACGGCAGCGACAACGGTCCAGCCTGCGGCTTCTACCCCGGCACCGAGCCCTCCCGCGCCGGAGAACAGGTCGACAGCGAGCTGACGCCCTGTGGCCTTCTCCCGCGCGCACCACTCTTCGAAGGACTCTTCTTCGGGTGCTTCTGGGTGTCTCGGGAGTGTAAGCGGCGCCGAGCGCTCAAGTTTCACTGCGTACGTTGCCAAGCCTCAGCACTCCTTCCCGTCTAGAAGCTCACCTCCAGGAGAACACAGTTGACGTTCTCGCAGCGTGCAGGCTCGCCGAACCGACACGTCACCTCAGTCCATCCTAGCGATGCGGTCGGTTCCGCGTCGGAACATCCCGCAGCGGTTCACATCGAGACGCCGGGCACGTGTTTGCCCGGCGTTCGCCCTGCTGACCGCGGCTCCTCTGCCCGCTCCAAGGCTCGCACCTGTTCAAGCCCCACTCGTGCCCGCGCAGCGTCGATCGTCTGGGCGGCCGACTCGGGTGGCGCGCCGAGAGGCGAATCGTCGATGACGCGGTAGCGGTCTCGGTAGGCAGCGACCGTGCGGGCAGCCTTGCGCCAGGTCGCGGCTCGTCGTCGGTCGTTGGGCGGCATTCCAAGAGCCTTCGTCCACGGTGCGCACTCGGTCAGGGCAGTGTCGAGTACGGCGGCGGCGTGTGCCTCGATCAGTTCCTCTCGCTCGTCGAGAGCAGCTCGCATATCCGCGTCGAGCACACCACGCGCCTGTGGGATGAGGCCAGCGATCAGTCGCGCTGACTTGCGAGTCCGGCCCGAGCCTGCGGGTCGCGCGGTCGCCCGTTCGACGCGGTAGTGGACGACGGCGGCGATGTCGTCCGCGTCGCCGAACCCGCGCGCAGCGACGAGGCGCGGCAGCAACTCATCGACATCGCGATGGTTCGCTTCAGCCCTGCGGAGTTCAGCTGCGAGCGGGCCGAACGCTTCGGACTCGATGGCACTCTCGGCCTGCTCGTCGGAGAGTCCGGAGCCTCGAACGAGGGTGGCCCAGCGGTCATGCTGAGCAGCGGCAGCGATCGTCTCGTACTCGGCGGCGAGCTGGGCGATCGAGCCCCACTGCTCCTGTTCGGCCACGATGGTCTCGTGTGCCGAGAGTTCGGCACCGCTGTGCTGCAGAACTCCGTAGAGAACGCTTCGCGCGGTGGCATGTGGGTCGTCGCCGGGGTGTGGCTGCGCGTGGTCGTCGGCGCGGTCGAGCGTTACGTAGGCGTGGTTCGAGTGCCGCCCTCGGGTCATCGCGACGTAGAAGGTCTCCCGCGTCGAGGTCGGTTCGACCAACACATGCGCGGTGTCGGTCGTGATGCCTTGGGCGCGGTACGCGGTGACCGCGTATCCGAGATCGACATGCTCGGCCACGTACGAGGCCGGGAGCACGATGCTGCCACCGAACCTGCGCCCACGCCTGCGAGCCCTGATGGTTCCATCGTCGCGAACAACGGTGCCGGTCCCGGAGTCGCGCGCGATGGTGATGGTCCCGTCGTCACCGACGGCGGTGACGGTCCAAATGTCACCGTTGCGCACCCAGTCACGCCCGGTCAGGGTGCGTAGGTTCCGGTTGTTGCGTCGCGTGATGATGGTGTCGCCGACGCCTGCGGCGGTGCCGTCGTGCAGCTCGACCTGGCGGTCGGGGTTCAGCGTCTTGTTCAGAATCAGATCGGCACGGGCGCGGGCGTTCAGCGTGGTCACGTCTTCGTGGGTTTCGGCGATCAGTACCGAGACCAGTCCTGCGTCGCGGTCGGCGCGCCAGGCGTTGTAGGCGGCATCGGTCATGGCCTCGCCATCGCCGTCGGTGACGCGCTGGTGAGCGAGGTAGGTGTCGATAGCCGCCGTGCGCCCGTGACGCAGTTCGAGTGAGGCGGTCTTCTCCCAGGCGTGTGTGAAGCGGTGGACGTCGACCAGTTCGGGGGTGTCGGACCTGTCTCTGGCGATCATCGCGAACGCGCCGCCGGCGTCCACGGATTGCAGTTGGGCGTAGTCGCCGACCAGCAGCACCTTCGCGCCCGCGACTTGCGCGAGGTGCGTGATGCGATCCAGTGACAGGGTGCCGGCGAGGGAGGCTTCGTCGATGATGACGAGCTGGCCCGCCTCGAATGTGGTGCCGTGGATGAGGTGGTTCTGCCACCACCTCGCTGTGTTCTCAGTCCCGATCCCGAGATCGTCGGCGAGAACTTGGGCGGCTACCGCTGACGGCGCGAGCCCGACGACGGACCCGGGGCCGTGCTCGGCTTCCCAGGCGCGGCGGAGCGCGTTCATGGCGGTTGTCTTGCCCGCACCGGCGGGACCGACCAGCACGTCGAGCATCCGCCCCGACACCGCG
>DMIX01000295.1 GCA_003451975.1 Propionibacteriaceae bacterium | reverse complement strand
GGTGGGGGTGCCGCCGGGGGTGGTGGGGCCGCGGCTGGTCCGGTCGCCGCTGGGGTGGTGGTCGGCGCGCAGGTCGCCAAGACAGCTGCGACCGCCGGGCCGAAGGCTGGCACGGCGCTGGCCGGTCAGGGTGAGCGGGCCGCGGACGCCGCAGTTCAGACGGCTGCCGCACCCCCTCCGCCGTCGAGTCCGGTTCCGAGAGCTTCGAGCGTGGAGGTGTCGCCGCGTCCGTCGACGCCGACCCCTCCGCCCGCACCCCGCCCATCGAAGGAGTAGACCGCGCATGTCGAAGCAGCCCGACACCCCGACCGCTGGCGAGCTGGTGCCGGTGAAGTTCTCCAGGCTCACCCGCCGCGGCATCCTTCTCGGCCTGTCCCTGGCCCAACTCGTCACGCTCGCCATAGGCGGCGTCACGCTGGTCGGCGCGTTCTATTTCGGTGGTGGGCTGCTGCTTACGTACACCGCGCCGATCTGGGTGCTCGCTGCCGTGCTGACGTGGACACCGGTCGCGGGGCGGCCGATGGTCGAATGGTTGCCGGTGGCGTGCTGGTGGATGTGGCGCGCCACTGGCGGGCAGCTGTTGTACCGGCGCAGGATCGTCGTCCCGCGTCCGGCCGGAACCCTCGCGCTGCCCGGCGACCAGGCGCGCCTGAGGGAGTACACCGACCCCGCCACCGGCGCCGGGATGATCCACGACCCCCACCAAGCGACCCTCACCGCGGTGTGTGAAGTGAGCCATCCGGCCTTCGTGCTCCTCGATCCCTCCGAACAGGAACGGCGCGTCACCTCCTGGGGACGTGTCCTGGCCACCGTCTGCCGCTCCGGACGGATCGCCACCCTTCAGGTCTTGGAGCGGACCCTGCCGGACTCCGGCACCGGCCTGGCCGAATGGTGGGCCGCGCACGGCACCGCGGACGGGTCCTGGGCGGCCGACACCTACGCCGAGTTGATCCGCCGGGCGGGCCCGGCTGGTGAACGCCACGCCACCACGCTGTCGCTCAGCCTCGACATGAGAACATCGGCGCGGCAGATCAGGACTGCCGGCGGCGGAATCCGCGGTGCTGCCGCCGTCCTGCGCCAGGAGATGAACACCCTCGTCGCCGCACTCCGCTCCGCCGACCTGTCACCCTCGGGGTGGCTGACGCCAGGGCAGATCGCGGTGATGCTGCGCTCCGCCTACGACCCGGCCATCGCCGCCACCCTGGAACGGCATGGACAACTCGGACAGTCGCTGGCCACCGCGGGGCCGGTCGCCGTGACCGAAACCTGGGGACGGCTACGAACTGACTCTGCCCACCACGCCGTCCTCTGGATCTCGGAGTGGCCACGATCTCTGGTGTACCCCGGGTTCTTATCGCCGGTGCTGTTGTCCACCGGTGTGCAACGGGCGTTCACGCTGATCTGCACCCCGATGCGCGCCGATGCTGCTGTTCGTGACATCCGCAAGAAGAAGGTCGAACACATCTCCGACCAAGCCCAACGCGCGAAGATCGGCCAGATCGAGGACGCCTCCCAAACCGCCGAGTACGGCGATGTCCTCCAACAAGAGGCCGACCTCACCGCCGGCCACGGCATCCTGCGCTACACCGGCCTCATCGCCGTATCCGCGCCCACCGCCGAGGAACTCGACGCCGCCGTGGCCGCGATCGAGCAAGCCGCGATCCAGGCCTCCTGCGAGACCCGGCTCCTCGTCGGTCAACAGGCCGCCGGGTTCACGGCGGCTGCTCTCCCGCTCTGCCGGAAGGTGTAGTGCCTACAGGAGAGTCTTCCTCTGACTCACCGGCCTTCCTGGACTCGCCCAGCAGGGCGGCTCACAGTAGTCAGCCCTCGTAGGTCGCCTTCCAGTACTCGGCCAGCTTCCGTTCGATCT
This sequence comes from Propionibacteriaceae bacterium, assembly GCA_003451975.1. Taxonomy (GTDB): domain Bacteria; phylum Actinomycetota; class Actinomycetes; order Propionibacteriales; family Propionibacteriaceae; genus Propionicimonas. The sequence goes on along the minus strand of DMIX01000295.1, from coordinate 4,118 downwards.
TGGACTTGATCACGTGCAACTCGGTACGCATGGTCTTCTCCTCCGTAGACAGACTCTTCCCCGCGTCTACCTTCGCTTCGATCCTGTCGAGTGCGTCAGTGAGTACCCCCAAGCTGATGCTGGCAGCGGCGTCGTATCCCTCAAAGACGGTACTCAGGTGTCGGTTACGCCTCCCATCCTTCATGACATCGACAATGAACTCGCCCCAGCTCCCCATCAGGCACCTCCCGCAGTCGTTCGCACCATGATCTCATCGCCGCTAGCTGGGCGTGACGCCGCGAGGGCTGGGGTCTGGGTCCTCCCTGGGATCGGCGGGCGCACCTCCGCAGCGTACGACCGTTGGAGGAGGTCCATGATGCCCACGTTCACCGATCCGACCGTCGACGCCGCTGAGGCGTCCCAGGCCCTGCGGGGCCTGGGACACGCGAGTAGAACCTTCGAGCGGCCTGCCGAGATGTATGGGGTGATCGGGGACCTGTCTTCGGGTATCCGGTCGCTGCGGCAGTCGTTGGAGCAGCTCGCCGATGTCCATGAACGCAAGGCTGCTCACGCTTTCGACGACGACGGCGATCACGACGCCGGGGTGCGGGACGCGCTCGCGGCGGCTGAGGAGTTGCGCCAGTGCGCCCTGCTGGTCGACCGGGCCGACGACCGACTCTCGGCCGGGTTCATTGCCGCCGGGCGGATCGCCTGGCACCCCGAACCCGCACCTGAGCCGGTGGCGGAGGAGCCGGTGCGACGGTGGATCAGTGTGGTGTTCCTCCAAGGCGATGAGGCCGATGAGGTCCTCGATCTGATCGACGCTCAGGGCGTTGATGCGGCGTTCGAGCACCTGGCCGGCTACGACTACGGCGACGAGACCGTGGAAGCGGCGATCGCCAACGGGCACGTCTACGACCGGCCGCAGGCTGGTGCGGCGGACCGGACCGCGACCCAGGACGTGTACACCCTGACCTACAGTTCGCTGCTGGGTCATGTCGGTCTCTACCGCGAAGCCACCGCGCTACCAGACCCGGCGCTGCTCGGCATCGACACCCCGTTCACTGTCGGTCCCGCGACCGACGCCACGACAACGGCCACCAAAGCAGCGCCACCACGCCGCAGCGCCGGACCGGCGGGCTGTGACTGGTTCACCAGCCCCGCCGCCGGTGGCGAGGCGGGTCGTCGGGGGTTGTCGCTGTGAGCGAGCGGGAGCGGCTGCACACCGCTGTTCTGGTTGCTCCGGCGAAGGAACGCCGCCGGCTGCGGAAGCAGCGCCGCCGAGCCGAGGCCAGGTTGCACGCCGAGCAGCGCAAGGCCGAACTCGCGGCCGCGAGAGTGAAAGCTGAGCGGGAGCGGGCCGAGCGGCGAGAGACCACGTTCCTGCCGCGGGCGGGTGAGCCCGGTCCAGCGACGCTGCGGTCGCCGGGCCGGTTCCGGCTGACCCGGCATCAGGACACGTCCGCGACGTTGGCGGGGGCGTATCCGTTCGTGGCCGAAGGCGGTTTGGGTGCCGATGGCGTGTTCGTTGGCCAGGATCTCTACAGCGGGGGGTCGTTCGTCTACGACCCGTGGGTGTTGTACTCCCGCGGCCTGATCACCGCGCCGAATGTCGTGTTGGCCGGGATCGTCGGCTCGGGCAAGTCCTCGTTGGCGAAGTCGCTGTACACGAGGTCGCTTCCTTTCAACCGGCGTGTCTATGTGCCCGGCGATCCGAAGGGTGAACACACTGCGGTTGCGAACGCGGTCGGTGGCCGGGCCCTCGTGCTCGGCCACGGGCTCAACACCCGGCTGAACCCCCTCGATGAGGGCCACCGACCGACTGGCCTGTCGGATGAGCAGTGGGCCAGCACCGTCGCATCTCGCCGTCGCGACCTGATCGGGGCACTTGCCGAGACCGTGCTCGCTCGGGGCCTGTCGCCGTTGGAGCACACCGCGATCGACCTGGCTCTCACCCACACGGTGCGAGAGAACCGGGTGCCGATCCTGCCGATGGTCGTCGATCACATCCTCAACCCCAGCTCGGATGCCGACGGCCGGCTGGCTGAGGATGGCCGGCTCGTCGGCCACGCGCTGCGCCGCCTGGTCGCAGGCGATCTCGCTGGGCTGTTCGACGGCCCCTCGACCGTGGCGTTCGACCCGAGCTTGCCGATGATCTCCCTCGACCTGTCCAGAGTGACCGAAAGTTCGACCCTGATCTCGGTGTTGATGACGTGTTCGTCGGCGTGGATGGAGTCCGCGCTACTCGACCCGAACGGCGGGCAGCGGTGGGTCATCTATGACGAGGCATGGCGATTGATGAGCTATCCGTCGCTGCTGCGCCGGATGGACGCCCACTGGCGGCTCGCGAGGCACTACGGGCTGGCGAACATGCTGATCTTCCACCGCCTCGGCGACCTCGACAACGTGGGCGACCAAGGCTCCGCCATGCGCTCCCTGGCCAACTCACTGCTGGCGAACGCCGAGACCCGGATCGTGTACCGGCAAGAGTCTGACCAGTTAGGGGCGACCGCGACCGCGCTCGGCCTCAGCGGTACCGAACAACAGCTGTTGCCGAACCTCGGCGTCGGCCAAGGGCTGTGGCGGATCAAGTCCCGCAGCTTTATCTGCCAGCACCAACTCCATCCCGCCGAACTCGCCCTGTTCGACACCAGCAGCCGCGCAGCGGCACGCACACCCACGCCGCACCTCATGGAAGGAACACTCCGATGAGCGACACCCAGATTCCCCGGTTCCGTCTCGACAGCCCGGCCGACATGGCCCAACTCGTGCCCTACCTGGTCGGCTTCACCCCCGAGGAATCACTGGTGATCGTCGTCATCGACGACCACCAGGTCCAGGTGACCGCCCGAGCCGATCTCGCCGAAATGCAGCAGAGGGGTGCGGCCGAGGATGTGCTGGATCGCATCTGGGCACGGTTCCCGACCGCCGACGCGACCCTGATCGCCTACACCCAACACCCCGAGACGGGCTGGGCGCTCCTGGAACGCAGCGCCGACCACCTTCCCGACGCCGTGCTGCGACAGACCATGCTCGTCAACCAGGACACCTGGCGCCTTCCCGACGGCACCCACGGCCGCCTCAACCCATCGAGCCGCATCACCGCCGAAGCCGCCCACCACGGCCTCCGAACATTCACCCACCGCGCCGACCTGGAAGCCCGGTTCGCCAGCGCTCCCGACAACCCCGAACTCGCCAAGGCCGTCCGGGCGGCCCTCGACGACCTCCCGCGACATCGCGACCTCCCCGCACTCCTGAACCACACCCGCGATCTACTGCACAGCAACCTGAACACGCGCACACCGTTCGGCTCAGGTCGGCCCGCGACGCCGATCAGCACCACGGACGCCGCCCAGCTGGCGCACCTCGTGAAGAACCGGCACGCCCGAGACTTCGCGCTCGCGTCGATCACCAAAGCCACCGCACCCCGCCATCTGGCGCTGTGGAGCGAAGTCCTCAACCACACGCCCAGCAGCTTCGCCGCGGTGCCGGCAGTAATCGCCGGGATCGCAGCCTGGGTCGCCGGCGACGGCGCCAGCGCCAACATCGCCCTGACCCGAGCACAAGCCGCCACAACCCGCCTCCGCGCGTCCGGGCCTGCCGAGTTGCTGGAAGCCGTCATCGACCAAGTGCTGCCGCCCTCGGCCTGGCCCTCGGTCCGAGGCCGGATTCTGGAACACGCCGGCCAGGCCGTCCACCACGCCCTCATCACCCACATCCGCGGCGCCCAGACCACCACCCCGGCAGCCAACGTATTCGCGCCTGAGGCTGGACGCTCCCGTCCAACGACGACGCACACCGGACCCACGCTGTAGCTCCCGGCGCGCCGTGCTGGCGCACCTGGTGGGCATGAGGAAACACACTCCCGAACCCGTGCCCATGCCGGTCACGATCCCGACCGTCCTGCTCCAAGTCCGCGCCGACGGCACCGTGGACGCCACCATCGACGGCCACCCCCTGCTCCCACCAGAAGGAATCGGCCGATGGCGGCGATCATCGCTGCCGCAGATCATCGACCACGCCAGCACCGACCGGACCATCCCCGTGCGGATCGAAGTCCACGAAGTCGACCAGACCGTCTTCACCGACATCATCAGCGCCCGCCCACGCCAACCCACCCCAACCGTCGAGACCGACCC
>DMIX01000294.1 GCA_003451975.1 Propionibacteriaceae bacterium | reverse complement strand
ATGCGGTGGTGGTCCAGGTCATCCCGTTGCTGGTGGAGACCGGGCAGGAGGGCGCTTTCGACCAGGTTTGGGTCGTCGATGTCGATCCCGCCGTTCAACTGGCCCGGTTGCGGCTCCGGGACGGTTTATCCGACGCCGAGGCTGCCGCTCGGGTCCAGGCACAGGCTTCACGACCCGAACGCCTGGCGGTAGCTGATGTGGTCATCGTCAATGACGGCTCCACCGAGCAACTGCGCAGCGCTGTGGATGACGCGTGGCGTGCGTCGATCAGACCCACCACACCGGGTCGCTGATTTTCCTCCCGACCGGTCCGGAGTCTCGAACAGGTCCGGCCATCGGGGATGTCAGAGGCGACACCTAAGCTTGCTGACGTGCGACCAGTAACTGATGTTCAACGACGAGTGGCCCCTTTGGAAGTCGTTGCCGACTTCGAGCCGGCCGGTGACCAGCCGGCGGCGATCGACGACTTGGAAGCCCGGTTACGGGCCGGCCAGCAGAATGTGGTGCTGCTCGGTGCTACCGGTACCGGTAAGACGGCGACCGTGGCGTGGCTGGCCGAGCGGTTGCAACGACCCCTGCTGGTGATGCAGCCGAACAAGACTCTGGCCGCGCAGTTTGCCAATGAGCTGCGACAGTTCTTTCCCCAGAACGCGGTGGAGTATTTCGTCTCCTACTACNNTACTACGACTACTACCAACCCGAGGCCTATGTGCCGCAGACCGATACCTACATCGAGAAGGACTCCTCGCTGAACGAGGAGGTAGAACGGCTTCGTCACTCGGCGACGAACTCCCTGCTCACCCGCCGTGACGTGATCGTGGTCGCGACGGTCTCGGCGATCTATGGTCTAGGCACTCCGCAGGAGTACGTGGATCGGATGATTCGGCTGCGGGTCGGTGAACAACATGATCGCGACTCGCTGCTGCGACGGCTGGTCGACATCCAATATGCGCGCAATGACGTGGCCGCCACCCGCGGTACCTTTCGGGTGCGCGGCGACACCGTCGAGGTGTTCCCCATGTACGAGGAACATGCCGTGCGCATCGAGCTCTTCGGCGACGAGATCGAGGCACTGTCGACCTTGCATCCGGTCAGCGGTGAGGTGCTCAGTACCGACACCGAGATCTACATCTTTCCCGCGTCGCACTACGTGGCCGGACCGGAGCGCATGGAGCGAGCGATCGGCGACATCGAGGCCGAACTCGAAGGTCGGCTCGCCGAACTCACCGCGGCGAACAAACTGCTGGAGGCGCAGCGGCTCCGGATGCGCACCAGCTACGACATCGAGATGATGCGCCAGATCGGCACCTGCTCTGGCATCGAGAATTACTCCCGGCATATCGACGGTCGTGGGCAGGGGAGTGCGCCCAACTGTCTGCTGGACTACTTCGCCGAGGACTTCCTACTGGTGATTGACGAGTCCCATGTCACGGTGCCGCAGATCGGGGGCATGTACGAGGGCGACATGTCGCGCAAACGTACCCTGGTCGAACACGGCTTCCGGTTGCCCTCGGCGATGGACAACCGTCCCCTGCGCTGGGAGGAGTTCGTGGACCGCATCGGTCAAACGGTCTACCTGTCGGCGACCCCCGGTCCGTACGAGATGGCCAAAGCAGACGGGATCGTCGAACAGTTGATCCGGCCCACCGGGTTGGTCGATCCCGAGATTGTGCTGAAACCGTCCAAGGGACAGATCGACGATCTGATGGCCGAGATCCGCCTGCGCGCCGAGGCCGACCAGCGTGTGCTGGTCACCACACTGACCAAGAAGATGGCCGAGGACTTGACCGACTATCTGCTGGAGAACGGCGTACGAACCCGCTACCTGCACTCCGAGGTCGACACGCTGCGTCGGATCGAACTGCTGCGCGAGTTGCGGTTGGGAATGTTCGATGTGCTGGTGGGCATCAACCTGCTGCGGGAAGGTCTGGACCTGCCCGAAGTAAGCCTGGTCTCGATTCTGGACGCGGACAAGGAAGGATTCCTTCGCTCAGAGCGATCGCTGATCCAGACCATTGGCCGTGCTGCCCGAAATGTGGAGGGCCAGGTGCACATGTACGCCGACCAGATCACTCCGTCGATGGCGGCGGCCATCGACGAGACGAACCGACGGCGCGCCAAGCAAGTCGCGTACAACACCGCACATGGCGTCGATCCGCAGCCACTGCGCAAGAAGATCGCCGATCTCACCGACCTGCTCGCCCGCGAGGATGCCGACACGGCGGCGCTGGTGAACAAGGCAGGGGCGTCCCCGAAATCGACCGGATCGCCGGTGCCCTTCACCGACGATGGCACCAAGAGTCGCGATCTGGGCGACATGCCGGCGCCGGAGTTGGCGAAACTGATCAGCGAACTCACCGAGCAGATGCACGCCGCCGCGGCCGACCTGCAGTTCGAACTGGCAGCCCGCCTGCGCGACGAGATCGCCGACTTGAAGAAGACGCTACGACAGTTGCTGGCTGCGACCGCCTGAGCCGGTTCGTCGCAGCGCCTCGCTGCTGCGAGAATGGGCACCAACACGCTGCCCCCTGAACCGACCGCGCGGCACGAAAGGTCAGCCCATGCACGTTTCCACCACGGTGTGGATGATCACGATCGCTGTGTTGGCCGTGGCTTTGGTGGTCGACCTGTTCATCATCGGCCGTCGGCCACACGTGCCTTCGCTGAAGGAGGCCGGAATCGCGATCATGGTCTTCGTCGGCCTGGGCGTGATCTTCGGACTGATCGTGTGGATGCTCTGGGGCCCGGTGTATTCGGGCCAGTACTACACCGGCTGGCTCATCGAATACAGCCTGAGCGTGGACAACCTGTTCATCTTCGTTGTGATCATGGCCAAGCTCAGTGTGCCGCGTGACCTTCAACAGTTTGCGCTGATGGTGGGCATCATGTTGGCGCTGGTGTTTCGCGGCATCTTCATCGGTCTGGGGGCAGCCTTCATCTCAGCGTTCTCTTGGGCCTTCCTGGTCTTCGGCGGCTTCTTGATCTACACCGCGATCAAGCTGTACCTGGACTATCGGCGCTCAGATGAGGAGGAGTTCACCGAGAATGCGGTCTTGCGCTGGGTGCGTGCAACCTTCCCAGCCACTGCTGAGTATCACGGCACGGCGATGACCGTGCGGCTGGACGGTCGTCGATTGGTGACACCGATGCTCATCGTGGTGGTGGCTCTCGGCAGCACCGACCTGCTGTTCGCGCTGGATTCGATCCCGGCCATTTTCGGCGTCACCCAGGAGCCGTACCTGGTGTTCACGGCGAATGTCTTCGCCTTGATGGGGCTGCGTCAGCTCTACTTCATGATCGGCGGGCTGCTGGATCGACTGGTGTACCTGTCGGTGGGGCTGGCGGTGATTCTGGGCTTCATCGGAATCAAGATGATCCTGGAGTTCCTGCGCCCCTTCGGCTTCACCTGGTGGTTGGGTCCCGAGGGCGAGATGCCGATCTGGGTGTCGCTGGTCGTGATCGTCGTGGTGTTGGCCGTCACTACGGTGGCGAGTCTGTGGGCTTCGCGCCGGTCGGATTCAGCCGAGGAGCGGTAGCCGCAGGTTCTCGGCACCGTTGACCGACGCTGGTGCGGCGCGACCGCTGAGCCAGGCCCACAGCCGAGCGTCGTGAGCATGCACCTCGTGAGGTTGGTCCGGGCCGGTGCCCACGACGGCTTGAATTGAGTCCCCGATGACCTTCAGACGCGGGATGTCAGCGTCCTCGAGCCGGAACAGCACCCAGCGCAACAGCCATTCGGCAGCATCGGCCGCTAGATCATCGGCGCTGACACCGCAGGCAAGATCGAGATGGTGCACGCAGACCTCGTGCAGCCGCACCAGCGGTACGGCCGACAGCGGCAACTCGGCGCCGTTGAGGCGAACCTGCGGCGTCCAATCAGTGGTGGCCTCAATGGTGCTCTGCAACGCGCCGCAGGAGGCATCCAGATCGATCTGCAGCTCCAGGCCGGGACGATCGGCACCCAACTCCAGCTCATTGCGACGTTCCCGCTGGCTGGGCAACTCCGGCTGGCTGAGTCCGGCCTGTGCCGCCACCAGCACGGTGCGCAGGTAGTCGGCATTGCGGGCCAGGTGGGTAGCGACATGGGCACGTGTCCACCCTGGAACACCGGCCGCCTGATGCCACTGCTCTTCGGTGAAACCGATGGTGGAGCCGAGCAACCGTTGGGTCGCTTCGGTCTTCCAGCGGTGGATTTCAGCCACCGGGACCGACCCCAGGTTCACAACCATGTAGGCAAACCTAGGGCCATATGTGCCTCAGAGCCAATCCCTGAGAACGCAGTGTCAGAGTCACGATCTACCATGGCCTACGTGTCTGACCGCTTGATCGTTCGGGGTGCCCGCGAGCACAATCTGCGAAATCTCAATCTGGACCTGCCCAGGGATTCACTGATCGTATTCACCGGGCTGTCGGGTTCGGGAAAGTCGAGCCTGGCCTTCGACACCATCTTCGCTGAGGGCCAGCGCCGCTATGTCGAGAGCCTTTCTGCTTACGCGCGGCAGTTCCTCGGCCAGATGGACAAACCCGAGGTCGACTTCATTGAGGGCCTGTCGCCGGCGGTCTCCATCGACCAGAAGTCGACCAGCCGCAATCCGCGCTCGACCGTGGGAACCATCACCGAGATCTACGACTATCTGCGGTTGCTGTTCGCCCGGGCCGGTCAGCCTCATTGTGTGGAGTGTGGCGAACGGATCAGCAAGCAGAGCCCGCAACAGATCACCGACCGGCTGCTGGAACTTCCCGAAGGGACGCGGTTTCAGATCCTGGCTCCGGTGGTACGAGGGCGCAAAGGCGAGTATGTGGACCTGTTCCGCCAACTCGCCGCGCAAGGCTTTTCGCGAGCCCGGGTCGACGGGGAGCTGTACCAACTGCTAGAGCCACCTGCGCTGGACAAGCAGCGCAAGCATTCCATCGACGTCATCGTGGATCGTCTCGCCGCCAAACCGTCGGTCAAGCAACGATTGACCGACTCTGTGGAAACCGCGCTTCGGCTCGCCTCGGGGGTGCTCACCATCGATTTCGTGGATCGCGATCCGTCCGAACCGCAACGCGAACGGGGCTTCTCCGAGCGTCTGGCCTGCCCGAACGGTCACGATGTCGCCATCGAAGAACTCGAACCGCGGCAGTTCTCTTTCAACGCTCCTTGGGGTGCCTGCCCGGCCTGCTCCGGGCTGGGTACCCGCATGGAGGTGGACGCCGAGCTGGTGGTGCCTGATGTCACCAAGAGCCTCGCTGCCGGTGCGATCGCGATCTGGACCACGCCCTATGTGGCCGGCTTCTTCCAGAACATCTTTCAGGCGCTTGCCGAGCAGGAGGGGTTCAGCGTCGACACTCCTTGGGAGAGTCTTCCTGGTCGCATCCAGCAGTTGCTGTTGATGGGGGTTCCGGACAAGGTGACCGTCCATGCCCGATCGCGGCACGGTCGCGAACACACCTACCGAGCCAAGTTCGAAGGAGCCCTTCCCTATGTGCGGCGCCGCCACGCCGAGGCCGAATCCGACAACGCACGGGAGCGATTCGCCGGCTACATGCGCGAAGTGCCCTGTCTGACCTGTCACGGGGCACGGCTGAAGCCCGCTTCGCTGGCGGTGAGTGTCGGCGGCAAGAACATCGCCGAAGTCGCGAATCTCAGCATCGCCGAGCTGGCAGTGTTCATGCGCGAACTGCGGCTGGCCGAGCGCGAGGCGCGAATCGCCGAACGGCTGGTGAAGGAGATCAACGAACGGATCACCTTCCTGCTGGACGTCGGCTTGGACTATCTGACGCTGTCACGCACGGCCGGCAGTCTGTCCGGTGGCGAGGCGCAGCGCATTCGGCTGGCCACCCAGATCGGGTCCGGTCTGGTGGGAGTGCTCTACGTGTTGGACGAGCCGTCCATCGGACTGCACCAGCGCGACAATCACCGGTTGATCGAAACCCTGTTGCGGCTGAAGTCCTTAGGCAACACCCTCATCGTGGTGGAGCACGACGAGGACACGATTCGGGCCGCGGATTGGGCCGTCGACATCGGCCCAGGGGCCGGTGAGCATGGTGGTGAGGTGGTGGTCTCCGGCCCGGTGTCGGAACTGCTCGGTCATCCGACATCGTTGACCGGCGCCTACCTGTCGGGGCAACGCCGCATTCCGATGCCGCAGCGGCGCCGCGACGGCAACGGCCAGGCCATTACCGTGGTCGGTGCCCGGGAGAACAACCTGTGCGACATCACCGTTCGCTTCCCGTTGGGCAGGTTCATCGCTGTCACCGGAGTATCCGGCTCGGGGAAGTCCTCCCTCGTCAACGGCATCCTGTATCCGGCCTTGGCCAAGAAGTTGTACTCGGCCAAAGAAGTGCCTGGGCATCATCGGTCGATCACCGGCACCGAGAACATCGACAAGAGCATCCATGTCGATCAGTCGCCCATCGGTCGCACCCCGCGGTCCAACCCGGCCACCTACACCGGCGTCTTCGACCGCATTCGCAAGCTCTTCGCTGAAACGCCCGAGGCCAAGGTTCGCGGTTATCAACCTGGCCGGTTCTCGTTCAACGTGAAGGGTGGACGCTGCGAG
>DMIX01000285.1 GCA_003451975.1 Propionibacteriaceae bacterium | reverse complement strand
GGTCGGAGTCGGCGGCTGCTCCGCAGCCGGATACACCACCACCGTGAAGGACCTCGTGCTGGTAAGCCCCTCACTGTCGATGACATTGACATACGCGGTGAAGTCACCGGTCTTGGTGGGTGTTCCGGACAGTTCCCCGGTTGCGGCATCGAGACTCAAGCCGTCGGGGAGCCCGTAGCCGGACCACGTATAGGGCTCAGTACCGCCGGTTGCTGCGACGGTCACCGTGTAGGTCTGGCTCTTGATGGCATCGGGCAGACTCACGGTGTTGATCGTCGGTGGATCAGCGACCACCGAGCCGGCGCTGATAGTCAGGTCAAAGCTGGTCATCTCCGTGCGTCCTTGAGCGTCGGTGACGGTGATGAATACTGGGAACACCCCGGCGTTGCGGGCGGTTCCTGAGATCGCGCCGGTCGCTGGGTCGATGACCAGTTCGTTGGGTAGTCCCCACGCCGACCAGGTGTAGGGCTCCACGCCACCGGATGCCGGGGCCGATGCAGTGAACGGTTCGCCCGCGGTGCCGGTGTGCCCGCCAGGCACCTCCACCCCCAGGGCGGCGCGCACCAGCAGGTCGATGGTGGCGGTGTTGGTCTTGCCGTGGTCGTCGGTGACGGTGAGCTGGATACTGAAGGTTCCTGACTCAGTGGGAGTACCGGTGATGGTGTGACCGGACACGCTCAGCCCTGCGGGCAGGCCCGAGGCCGACCAGGCATAGGGCGCAGTACCGCCGGTAGCCGCCAGGGAAGCGCTGTACTCCTCGCCAACCAAGCCATCAGCCAAACTGGTGGTCGTCACCGACGCTGCCCCACCGATGGTCAGCGATATCGTGGCGGTATCGGTCTTGCCGTTCTTATCGGTCACCGTCAGCTGCACCGAGGCGGTCCCGGTCGCCGTCGGCGTGCCAGAGATCACACCGGTAGCAGCATTCACACTCAACCCGGTCGGCAACCCGGTCGCAGACCAGGTGAACGGTGCCCGACCTGAATCAGCAGCTAGCGTCGCGGAGTAGGAATCATCAACCACACCGGCCGGCAGCGCACTGGTCGTGATCTCCGGAGCCGGCGGCTGCTCCGCAGCTGGATACACCCGCACCGTGAAGGACTTCGTGCTGGTGAGTCCCTCACTGTCGGTGACCATCAGATAGACCGTGACATCGCCGACTTTGGTCGCGGTCCCCGACAGTTCGCCGGTCGCAGCATCAATGCTGGCTCCCTCGGGCAGGCCGTTCGCACTCCAGGTATAGGGGGTGGTACCTCCGGTGGCGGTCGGCGTGACGGCATAGCTGTCCCCCTTGACCACGTCGGGCAGGCTCATGTCGTCGATCTGAGGCGGTGTTGCTGTGACTGCTCCGGCGTCCACCTCCAGATCTGCCGATTCGGTCACAGTGCGACCCTCAGCGTCGGTGACAGTCACGAAGATGGGGAAGGTGCCGCCGTTGGGCGGAACACCGCTGATCTCACCGGTTTCTTCGTTGATGCTCACGCCGGCCGGGAGACCCCAGGCCGACCAGGAGTACGGAGTAACGCCACCCGAGGCCGGAGTTGACACCGAGAAAGTCACGCCGGCGGTGCCAGTCAGAAGTGCCGAGATGTCCACGCTCAAGTTGGAGCGCACGACCAAGGACAGCGTCTTGGCGTCGGTCTTGGCAGTGGCGTCGGCGACCACGACCTTCACCGTTGAGGTGCCGACCGCGGTCGGCACGCCACCGATCTCGCCGGTGGCCGTATCGAGACTCAGCCCCGACGGCAGCCCCGTTGCCGACCAGGTGAGCGGTGCCGTCCCGTAGCTCGCGGACAGCGTCTCGGAGTAGTCCTGGCCCACTAGGCCTTCAGTCAGATCGTTGGTCGCGATGGCCGGCCCAGGCAGAGCCGTGTTCTGCTTCACCGTGAGTGGCACCGAGCGCGACGCCTTGGCGGGAGCACCATTGCTCGCCAGCGTGACTGCCCGATAGGTGAAAGTCCCTAGCTGTTTCACGGGGATCGCGACGGACGCCGACCCGGTGCCACTCTGCTTTGCGGTGCCCACCGTCTTCCAACTGTTTCCCGACTTCACTTGCACCGCGACGGGACGCCGCTCGCGGACCGGCGAAAACTGCACCTTCGCCGTCAGGGTGCGACCCAGGTAGCCGACGCTCGGCAACGTCAGCGAGGCCGACTGTCCCACGGTTACCAGCCGCATCGGAACACCGCTGGTACGGCGATAGCGGTGAGTGCCGACCTTCTTCTTGGGTGCCACGACCCGCACCACGGCCTTCTTCAGGGTGGTTGAGCCCCACAACAGGTAGTAACCGGACTTCTTGGTGGTGCCTCGGGAGATGGTCTTCCACCGGGCACCGACACGGATCTGCAGCTTCACCGGACGCACGCCGTGCGTCTTCAACTTCGAACTCACCCGGAATCGCTCGCCGCGAATCGGCTGCCCCGGACGCACCAGTCCGGTTCGGATCGTCTTGGTGGAACTGGAGTAGGCACGATAGGTGGTCTTGCCGATCTTGATCTTGGTGGCCCGCACCCGTACGACGATCCGAGGCTTCTTCGTCACGGTACGCAGCGCGAATCGGCCGCTGGCGCTCGTGGTCGTCCTCGCGATGGTGCGCCACTTCCCGTTCACCCGCTGTTGTAGCTTCACCGGACGCACGACGTGAGTGCTCAACCTCCCGGCCACAGCGAACGTCTCGCCGCGACCCGGCTTGGGCGGCGTCACAGAGATCGGCGAGAACCGCGTCCGCACTGCGGCCTCCGCCGAGGCCGCAGCAGGAAGGACCGCCACCAGAAGACCGCTTACAAGCAGGATCGAGACCAAGAACGCGGTGAGCCGACGCATCGCTCCCCCTCAGGAAGTCAGTAGGACACGCGATATTCTATAGATTATCGACCGTGAGGGTGCCCAAACACACCTTTTGGGCAAGCGAGTGTTGCCGACCCTGGTTCTGTGGAACTACGTCAGCCAGGTCCTGATCAACTCAGCCTTCAGGATCTTCCCGAACGCCGAATAGGGAAGCACATCGACGAATCGATACCGGTCCGGACACCGTCCTTCTCCGACACGGGTAGCGACCCACGCCGCCAGTTCAGCCTCAGCCACATCAAAGTGATACTCAGACAACACAACGAACGCCACAATGATCTGTGCGCTATCAGCGGTCGCCACCTCGACAACGGCCGCATCGACGACGCCCACGTGTTCTTTCAGCACCCGTTCGAGTTCCACCGCAGAGATGCTGACCAGCGCGGTCTTCAGCGTCTCAGTGGTACGGCCCAGGAACTTCAGACGACCGTCCGGGTAGAGAATCACCCGATCCCCGGTGTGAAGCGAGCCGCTTGCGAATACCGCCTCCGTGAGGTCCGGGCGCCCGTAGTAACCCGCCGCCAACGTCACGCCAGGCACCCCAGTGACGACCAACTCACCAGGCTCCCCGTGGGCAACCGGGACGTTTCGCTCGTCGACGACCTTGAGCGACTGCGCCGCGAACACCTCACCAACGCACTCATCATCGGGAGTGATCGTTGGTGACCAAATCGAGATCGGCGCCACTGCCTCGGTCGTGCCGTATCCGAGTCGCAGCTCGGTGTCGAAACGGCGCTCGAACTGTTGCCGAACGGATGCAGGCACTGCAGGCCCAAAGACCACCAATCGGAGTTCCTGCGGCTGGGGATCCAACGGCTCGACGGCGAGGAGTTCACGGACGTCGACTGCGGTGACATTCGCCACGGTGGAGCGCTGCCGCGCCGCAGTCTCAATCCACGCCCGTCCGGGTGCAGTGAATCCCAGCTTGGCACCGCTCCACAGCGCACCCATCACCATATTCCCCAGCCCCGCAATGTGCGAGATCGGGAATGAGACCAGCACTCGATCACCTGATTGGAGTCGAGTCATCGCGGCATAGGTCGTACCGGCATGGCGCAAGTTGGCGTGAGTCAGCATCACACCGTTGGGCCAGCCCGAGGTACCCGCCTTGTAGGACACCATCAGCAAGTCCGTGATCTGACCAGCCACGGAATCACTGAGCGCGGTTGCTTCCGCGGTGGCCGCAGCTATCGTGACCAGCCCACTTCCCGGGTCGGCGGTGGCAGCTAGCAGCGCCGAGGGTGCCAACCCGGACTCGGCGATGACCGCCAGCAGCTCCGGATCATCACCCAGAACCAGGCCCGCTGACGGCTGTGTCTGTTCGACCGCGTAGGCAACATCATCTGCCGACGAGCCAGGTGCGAGAGGAACCACCACAGCGCCCAGCAGGGAGGCAGCGAATAGCGCAGCCAGCGATTCCCACCGGTTTCCGAGTTGGGTGAATACTCGCCCTCCGGGCGCCACGCCGCGGTCACGCAACACGGTGGCCAGTCTCGCTGCTTGCTCGTACAGTTCGGCGTAGCTGAGGTGACTTCCATCCTCGTGAGCCTCGAGAACAAACGGCTCGTCGCCGCGGCTCTCGGCCAGTTCACGTAACCTCCTATGAGCCGTGAACGGTGAGCTAGCGGGTCGATCCACTGGAGGTTCCTCCTCTCGAGGCCGCGAAGGCCGCCACGAAGGCACCCGTCTCGGCTCGAATCGTCTCTGCGATCGAAGCGGGCTGATTCTTCAGCAAGGATTCGCACACCCGAAGGTGGGCATCGATCAAGTCCGTGGTGGTCAGCGTCGCCCCCGCGAGCCGGTAGCGCGATCCTAGTTCCCGTTGCAGGCTGGCGTGCTGACGCAGTCGCCGCGACGGATTCGCCGCGCTCGCCACGTCATAGAACTCACGATAGGCGACCTCCGCCCGCCGGCTGTGGCCCAAATCGGTACGCCAGGCATGCACGAGACGGTCAGACGCGGCAAGAATCGGCGCGTGATCGGATGCAACAAGATTGCGCGCCGCGGCCTGAAGATTCGCAACGTCAAGAAGGGTACGCACNNGCGTAGGGCTGACGGCGTACCGCTCTGCGAGTTGAACGGTCAGCAGACGCTCGCCGGGAGCAAACTCACCACCCAGAATTGCCCGGCGCAGTTCGCCTTCGACCCACTCGATTCGACTGATCGGCCCTCGCGGCAACGAATCAGTCATCACAAGACTCCTTGGTTCCAGGCAGAAGTCACAGCCGGGTAGCGGCAAACAGGGCCAGCCAATCGCCTCAGTACCGATCAGCTTGGTACCGAACTGTACCCCTCAGGAGGTTGGCAACGAGCTCGGAGTTGCGCTTGCTGATGCTGTTGCCGAGGGCCCTGGTGTTGGAGTGGCCGTCGCGGCCGGCTGCTTGGGCGAATAGATGTAGACAGGGGTGCCGATAGGCGTGTTGGCGAAGATCCACTGTGCTTGGCTCAGCTGGCCGATGTTCACGCAGCCATGGCTGGATTGGGCATAGCCGACGGAGTGGAACCCCGGGGAGTAGTGGATGTACATGTCCGGATGGAACATCGTCGAGTAGGGCATGGCACCCGAGCCGTAATTCTCCGATGCCGGGCTGACCTGTTTGTCGAAGACCGACCAGGTGCCGTCGGCGGTCGGGAAGACGCGCCATTCGTGCGTCTTGGCGTGAGAGTTCCAGCCACCGAGGCGCACAGGGTACTTCTTGACGATCTTGCCCTTCTTGATCCAGAACAGCTTCCGCTGGGCCTGGTCGACACAGATGATGATCTTGTACTTGCCGCTGGTGCACTTCTTGGGAAGGGTCTTCGGCACGGCCGGGGTGTTCAGTGCCAGCGCCGCCCAGGTTTCTTCGGTCGTGGTCGCGGTGTCATCCAGACCGCGGGAACGCTGGTAGTTGAGGATCGCGTTGGCGCCAGCTGTGGTGATGTAGCTGCTGGTGGACCAGGGGTAGAACCCGTATTTCTTCAGCTTCTTCACTACTAACTCGGCACAGCGACCGCTCGAGCCCGGCCGCACCGTCACCTTCAGACAGCCTTTGAATTGTTTCTGTGCCTTGGCGCTGAGCTGTTGATACAGAGTAGTCGCGGTGGGTGTCGGGGTCGGCGTCGGAGTGGGCGTCACACTCGCCGCAACGGAGGCGACAGTGGGCGTCGGAACAGTGGTCGGGTTCGAATGCGGAGCCACCTGTGCGCAACCGGAGAGAATCACTGGGGCCACGATGGCGAAGACGCCCCAGCGCGCGATCGGCGGTACACGTACAGCGATTGACCGGATGCGATCCATCGGCCCCTCCCATCGGGCAAGTCATCGAGAACCCCGTACGGCTCACGCAAGAACAAATCGGCCGAACACTACCCGGCACACCTGAATCCACTCTTAGAGTTCCTGAGAGCGACGGAGTTCAACGCACGAATTCTAGCCCTCGGTTCAACATCATCCCTTGTCGGCTCGCTGAAAGAGGCGATGCGTCAGCAATCTTGCGGCACCAGGGAAACTACGTTCACCAGGTGAGAAAGGAGCTGGGATTGCATCAATTCGCGGCCCGGGCGAAGTCTGCTTCGGGTATCCCCGCTCTCGCTTCCGGCAACTGCGGCGTAGTGTGGTGATGTCCGCCTCAGGAAAGCATGGGATCGGAGACCCCTGATGAAGAACCTCACGCGCCGACCCCGGGCGTTGGCCATGTTGGCATCGCTCCCGCTGATTCTGAGCTTCGGGTTCTTTGCACCGAGTCCCGCCGCCCACGCCGCACCGACAGCCGCCACCGAAGCCGTTGTTCCCACTCACCTGGCTGCTGCAAAGACCAAGACCGTCCGTCCCCGCATCACGAAGCAGCCCAAGGGCGCGGTCATCAATCGCTATGGACTGACCACCCGCACCAAGCTGCGCGTCACGGCCACCGGCAAGAAGCTGCATTACCAGTGGCAATACCGGTCCGGCGGCAAGTGGCGCGCGATCCCGGGAGCCACCAAGCGCACCTACACGGTGAAGTCCTCGGTCTGGACCAATGGTGGTCGTTTCCGGGTGAAAGTCATGAAGAAGAAGGCGCGCCGCAGTTCCCATTCGGTGCGCGTGCGGGTGCTCTCCCCGACGAAGACGCCGGCAAAGGACGCCCAGTCCAAGTTCGGGCTCACCGGACTGCGCCAGGGCGTGGATCTGTCGTCGTGGCAGTACCTATCCACCGGACAGGTACAGATGGCAGCGGTGAGAAGCTGGGCGGGTTCGAACGGGTTCACTATCCTGCGTAACGGGACCGGCACTCGACCGATCAACCGCGACTACGTGGATGTCTGCTCTGGCAAGACCCGCAATGTCGGTGCCCGCCCGGTGGTTGAGGATTGCGCCTACGCCCGGTTCGCCGATCAGGCTCAGAGCTTCGGGCTCTCGCGGGGACACTACTGGTTCAACGGCTGGATCAGTTCGCTGGACTCTTCCACTGGCGACAAGCTCTCCGGAGACTTCACCGCGGCCGACTCCGCCGACCAGTTCTTCACCTGGTTGACCACGGACGGCAACTACACCAAGACGAATGCCGAGCCCCTGGTGTTGGACATTGAGGCCGGCGGCACCTGGCGCGACAGCAAGGGAACTTACAGTCAGAAGCTGCGGGCTTGGACCCCTGATGAGGCCACCGAGTTCCTGACCCGGCTCAAGGCTCGGCTCACTTCTTCGGGCTACAAGGCCAACCTTTATGTGTACATGAGTGCCAACGCCGCCTCCCAGTTGACGTCGGCTGGCAACTACCGCTGGCGCAGCGTGGCCCCGATCGCTCGGCTGTGGGTGGCGTCCTGGGGCAAGGACAATGGCCGTATTCCCGATGCCCAGCCGAAGGTCGGTCCGTGGTCGACCAATGGCGGTTGGTCGATCTGGCAGTACACCTCCAATGCCCGGATCTCCGGCTCCGGAGTGGGCGGACTAGACGGCGATATCGCCAAGGCGAATGCCTGGACCGCGAAGTAATCGGTGATGGCGGATCCCTTCGACAAGCTCAGGGAACGGGAACACCCAGGGAACGGGAGCACCCAGGGAACAGGAGCACCCAGGGAACAGGAGCACCCAGGGAACAGGAGCACCCAGGGAACAGGAAGCGAACCCTCCGGCCCGCTGGCTGAGCTTGTCGAAGCCCCAACGTTCACCATCCGACAAGCTCAGGGTTCGAGAACGGCGGGAGGATCAGCGGGTACTGCGGACGACACAGGGCTCACTAGGTGGTTCGCCTTCGGGGAAAGCGGCGGCCATCGCCTGAGCGATCCGATGGGCCCGCTCCCGCCAGCCGCGTGAGGTGAAGTGGATGCGATCGCCGATGAACCAGGAGTCCTTCACTTCGGAGGCCCAGTCGTAGATGCGCATATTCGGATAACGCTGACAGGCCTGCCGCAAGGCGGTGTTCCAGCGCTGAATGACTGTGTTGGAGTAGGGGCCCGAGGTTCGTAAAGTCCTAGTCGTCAACCACAACACCGGCTCACCGTTGGTGGGCGCCATCATGATGTCGATGCGTTTATCCAACGGGACCGATCCGCCGACATATTGGTTGGCGGCTTCGTTGTTGCCCAAGGCGAAGGTCCAGCAGCCAACGAAGCCATTGGCCAGGATCGACTCTTCAGCCTCGTGGGCATTCGGTTCGTTGTTGTAACGCTCCACGATGGAGCGCGCACCGCGAATGTCGGTGACCAGTTTCTTGGTGCCGACCTGCTTGAACTGAGCGGGCAGCCGGTCCTTCTTCTTCGGGATGTAATAGCCCGACGTCAAACCCACCGATGTGGAGTCGCCGATGTAAGCCACTGAGGTGCAATTGGTACGCAGCTTGGTCGGTCCCTCCGGCACGCCAGGGGTGGCCGAGTCCGACGCTGACGGCTCAGCGGTATCGGTCGGCACCGGCGGCATGTCGCCGGGCTGGGCACCGCCCGGCGCGGAGTTGGCGCCGCCGGGCACTGAGGCAGCAGCAGACTGATTGTTGCCCCGCATCACGGCGATCGCCGTCAACGATCCGGCCGTCACCAGCGTCAACGCCAACAATCCCGGCAGCCACACCGCTGGACGCACCGTCCGCGGTGGCACCGCCACGGCCTGGCGACGATCCCACTGCACATAGGCCAGGAAACCATGGCGCCGGATCGGATCTTCGAGGAAGGTCCAACTAAGGGCAGCCAGCACCACGGTGGCAGTGGTGAGCACCAGTGGACGCACCCATGGCTGGTCGGCGACGAAAACCTCGGGGGCGAAGACGAACAGCGGCAGGTGCCACAGGTAGATGCCATAGGAGCGCTCACCGATCCAGCGCAGCGGGGTGATCCCGAGCACACGCGAGGTCCAGGTGAATGGGTGCGCAGCGACGAAGACCACGACCACGGTGGCCAGCGACAGCAGCAGGATGCCGCCTTGGTAGAGGAACGCCGAGTACTGATCGGTGAAGGCGAAGAGCAGGCCCATGACGACCAGGCCGGCGAGCGCGGCGGCGTCCAGGCCAACGCGATCCGCCCAGAACAGGCGGCCACGCTCCCTTCCGTGCCAGGCCAACGCGACCACTGCCCCGACCAACAGCCCACCGGCGCGAGTGTCGGTTCCTTCATACAGACGGGTCTGATCGAAACCAGGAGTGAACAGGAACCACATCAGCGCGAACGAGCCGATCGCCAGGATTCCGGTCATGACCGCCACCGGGATGGTCTTGCCCTTCCACAGCCAGAGCATTCCCAGCAGTAACAACGGCCAGATCAGATAGAACTGCTCCTCGACCGACAGCGACCACAGATGATCCATCGGGCCGGATTGGAAGCGTTCGAAATAGGACTGTCCCGAGGCGATGGTGTACCAGTTGGCCACATAGAACAGCGCGGCCAACGATTGGCCCAATTGCATCAGGAGGGTGGCAATGGGCATGCCGGTGAACGGGGCACTGATCAACAAAGCGATGCCCACCACCAGCAGAACCAAGACCACGGCCGGCAGGAGTCGACGCGCACGGCGCAGGTAGAAGTTCTTCAGATCGAAACCCCGGCGCTGGGTCTTTTCCCAAGCCCGCAGCAGCACCGACGTAATCAGGAAGCCGCTCAGCGTGAAGAAGACCCCCACCCCCAACAGCCCGCCGGGCAGTGCATCAGGGTTGAGGTGATAGGCCAGAACAGCGGCCACAGCTATGGCCCGCACACCGTCAAGTCCCGGAAGGTAGGCACTACCTGGCTCAGCTGGACGGGGCATAACGCACATTGAAGTGCATCCAGGGCCGCGGCGCCACGAGTTCACAAAAAAGGCGACGGCGGACATTCCCCTGCATTCCGCGCATGGCCACAATGGCGTCGCTAGGCTCCTGC
This sequence comes from Propionibacteriaceae bacterium, assembly GCA_003451975.1. Lineage (GTDB taxonomy): Bacteria > Actinomycetota > Actinomycetes > Propionibacteriales > Propionibacteriaceae > Propionicimonas. Next base: position 628 of record DMIX01000285.1, on the reverse strand, counting down.
CATGGCAGAGTCCGTGTCGAGCAGCACCCCCTCGGCTCCGGTACAGACCGGGCGAACGTTTTTCGGGCATCCGTGGGCGCTGGCGAACCTCTTCGGCGTCGAGATGTGGGAGCGGTTCAGCTTCTACGGCATGCAGGGCATCTTGCTGCTTTACCTGTATTACAGCGTCGACCAGGGCGGTCTGGGCATCGACAAGGCCGTCGCGTCGGGGATCGTCGGGGCCTACGGCGGCACGGTCTATCTGTCGACGGTATTGGGCGCGTGGCTGGCTGACCGACTGTTCGGCAGCGAACGGGTGCTGTTCTGGTCAGCGGTCGTCATCATGGCCGGGCACATCGCCCTGGGGGTGGTCCCTGGATTCGCCGGTGTCGGTATCGGCCTGGTGCTGGTCGCGGTCGGTTCGGGCGGGTTGAAGGCGAATGTGAGTTCCGTGGTCGGCACTCTGTACGCGCCGGACGACGTGCGCCGCGATGCCGGCTTCTCACTGTTCTACCTCGGAGTGAATCTGGGTGCCTTTTTCGGCCCGCTGCTGACGGGCCTGACTCAGAACGTCGCCGGTTTTCATTGGGGTTTCGGCCTGGCGGCATTGGGTATGGCGCTCGGTTTGGTGCAATACGCCTTCGGCCGC
>DMIX01000167.1 GCA_003451975.1 Propionibacteriaceae bacterium | reverse complement strand
CTGGAACGCAGCGGCAGCCACCGGGCCACTCTCGATCTGAAATCGGGAGTGCATTGCGTCGTCGAGTTGGTGCGCGTGCTTTCCCTGGCCAACGGCATCGCCGCGGTGAACACGATCGAGCGGCTGCGCGCCGCCAGCGCTACCGGAGCATTCAGCGCCGATTCGGAGAATGCCCTGTTGGAAGCCTTCGAGTTCATCACCTACCTGCGGCTGCGTCACCAGGCCCAACAGGCCGCCGCCGGCATCACCATGGACAACTCGGTGAGCCCCGACGACCTGACCGCACTGGAGAAGAAGCATCTGCGCGATGCCTTCGGCATCATCCGGCGAGCCCAACAGGGGTTCGCGTACCGCTATCAGACCCATTTGATGTCGTAATGCTGTTCACCTCCCGAACCTGGCGACAGGTCACCTCCGAGTTGCCTGACGGCCCGGCGAAACGGTACGTGGTCGACCCGCAGCCGAGCATGAGGACTCCCCTCGAAGATATTCGGCTACTGGCCACTGATCTGGAGACCACCGGGCTGGATCCGAGTCGCGATCAGATCTTGAGTATCGGTTTCGTGCCGGTCAACGGGCTGGAGGTCGATCTGTCGGGAGCCGGCCACCTCCTGGTGCGTCCCGACGGTGATGTGGGCGACAGCGCCACCGTCCACGGCATCACCGATGACGCGCTGGCCGCCGCGCTGAGTCCCGGCGAGGCACTGGATGCGTTCTTCACCGCTGCCCATGGACGGGTACTGCTGGCCCATCATGCCGCCATCGAAGTGCGCTTCCTGGGTAACGCCTGCCAGCGCATCCATGGCTTCCGGCCACGGTTTCCGGTCGTGGACACCATGGCGCTGCAGTTCAAGCTACTCAGTCAGGGCTTCGACGACGAGCCGCCCCCCGGAAGCCTGCGGCTCAACGCGGCGCGCAGCCAGTACGGGCTGCCGCGCTACGCCGCCCACAACGCGCTCACCGATGCCTTGGCCTGCGCAGAGCTGTACCTGGCGCAGGTCGCCGAGCTGCAACCGTTAGGGGTTCGAACGCTGAAACCGCTGCTGAAGTACTGAGCCGTTCACCGGCTACGGCAGCAGCGCGATGAAGATCAGGAAAGCCAGAAAGATGGCGATCCCCATCGTGAGAGCCCCGATCGGCGACAGCGGCGTGCGTCCTGCGCTCCGGGCAACAAACCGACTGCTCGCAGCCGGGGGTGGGAAGGACGCTGGCGTCGGCCTCGGCGATACGCCCTGACGATTCCTCGGTGGCGTATCCGTGCCCTGAGCTTGTCGAAGGGTGCCGGGGCGGGCTTCGACAAGCTCAGCCAACGGGGAGGGGATGGCCGACGGGGAGGGGACGGCCGACGCCGGTTGGTCGAAGAGCCCGGGAAGATAGGCCTCCCAGGTCAGGCCAGAATCCCGCTCAGCAGATTCGTCCATGCCGCCATTGTGCGGGCATCGGGGCGGGGTTACCAGTCCCAGTCGGCTCAGCGGGTGAAGAACTCCGGATTGTCCTCGATGCGGCGCGGGCGTCCGGCATCGTCAACGGCGACATAGTGGAAAACTCCGGAGGCCACGAAGGCCTGCTCCTCTTCGTAGCCGTGCACCACAGCGCGTGCCCAGACCTCGAGGGTGATCTCCATCGAGGTGCGACCCACCTTGGTCAGATCGGCATAGATGGAGACGGTCTGACCGACCGACACCGGACGGTGAAACACCACATCGTCGACCGAAACGGTGGCCGAACGACCCTTGGCCACCTCGCCGGCCATCAGACCCGCGGCGATGTCCATCTGCGACATCAGCCAGCCACCGAACACGTCACCCCACGGGTTAGTGTCAGCCGGCATGGCGAGGGTCCGCAGCACCAACATGCCTCGCGGGTCCCGGCCGGCTGGCAAGCCCGCCGGCGAGATCGGTGCATCACTCATGAGTTCTCCTTTGTCGACCGCGACCCTACCGGGGCGATGTTCGCCATCGTTTGAACATCGGATCGGCACCGTTTACTCCAGGCAGGTATGGTGCCGAGGAACCCTCAGAGTCCGGGCCTCACCAGTTCGGATTGCGCACCCTCACGATTTCGACACCCACGTTTGCTCCACAAACCGGGGAAGGTCCGCATGAGTCGAAGGCATCGCTTCATCGCTGTGATCGTCCTGATCGCGCTGTGGCTGCCGCTGCTGCCGTCACCGACGGCGCAGGCGGCGAACCCACTGACGACGATCAGCCTGTCGGGCCTTCGTACCCGGCTGCTCTACCTGCATGAGACCGGCCGAAAGGTCGAACTCGACCTGGCTGTCAAACAGCTGAAGTCACGGTCGGCCTTCGAGGCCAAGCTGTGGAGATCGTTCCTGCGCGACTGGGATCAGGCGCTGTCGGCCCAACGATTCAGTTACGCCGCGCCGCACGGGCTGCCGAGGAGTGGGCATGCCTTCGTGGTACTCGGTTCGGGCAACTCCGCCGAACTCACCAGCCGCGCTGCGCTGGCCCAAAAGGCCTTGACTGCCTACCCCTCCTCGATGGCGGTGCTGTCGGGCGGAAAAGCCACCGACACCAAAGACAGCGAAGCCGCCCGGTTACGGAAGAAGTTGGTCGCCGCCGGGATCGACCCATCCCGACTACTGCTGGAAGAGAAGTCCTCCAGCACAGTCGGCAATGCGGTGTACTCGGTGGCGGTGATGAAGGCCCACCGAATCAGCAGCTACACGCTGATCTCGGACGCCTCCCACCTGCGTCGGGCTCGAGTGCTGTTCGAGGCTGCCGAGCTCAGGGATCAGTACGGCTCGAAGAAGCTGCTGGAATTGCGCCAACTAGGCAATGTGGCCGTGCCGGATACCGAGGTCACCAATCCCGCCAGATGCCCCACCGCCTCCTACATCACCTCGAACGTGGCCTCGGTGCTGCAGTTGTACGACCGCTATGTCGATCTATGCAACTCACCGCCGGCGCGAGCAAAGCTGACCGGCCTGTCGGCGCATCCCCAACGCAAATCCTGGCCCGTCGGCAGCAGGCTGGACCGCGGCCGCCTTTCGGCCACCGCCCGCTTTGATCAAGGCAAGCTGGGCGTCGCCGACAAGGTGACGGTGACCGGTTTCAAGACCCGCAGCACCGGAACCCGACACATCACCGTCACCTACCGCTACCGGTCGGTGACCAAGAAGGCTCGCTTCACCATCTCGGTGGTGCGGGCCCGAACCAAGGCCACGCTCCAGCCGTCGGCCACCAAGGCCCTGCGCAGAAGCACTCGGATCCTGCTCACTGCCCGCTTCAAGACCGCCACCGGGGTACGCCCCACCGGCAGCGTGAAGTTCCTCCTGAATGGTGAACCGATCAAGACCAAAAACCTCCGCAAGGCCGATCGCGGGCTGGTCCGGTACCGCTTCCCGAAGCTGAGCCGGCTGGGCAAAAACCGGCTGACCGTCGTGTACACGGGCAACTCCAAGGTCACACCGGTGACCCGAACGGCGACGATTCGCGTCGTGCGGCACTGATGTCGCGCCGGCAGCTGTGACATGCTGCTCTGCGAGATTCGAAGGAGACCGATGAAACTGCTGTTCCTGGGTGCCGGAGCCATCGGCACATATGTCGGGGGTTCGCTGGCCGCTGCCGGGCATCGGGTCAGTTTCACCGAGCAGCCCCACACCGCCGAGGTCATCGCCGCCGACGGCCTGCGACTGACCCGATCCGGACGCACCGAGGCCGTCCGCGACGTTCAGATCTACACTGCGGCCGCCGACGCACTCGCCGCTGACGATCACGACGCGGTGGTCGTGGCGCTGAAGTCGTTCGACACCGAAGCTGCCGTGCGCGGACTGATTGAGACCGGCCTGCCGCTGCCGCCAGTGCTGAGCTTGCAAAACGGGGTGGCCAACGAACCCCTGATCGGCGACCTCCTGGGACCCGAGCAGGTCGTCACCGGCACCGTGACCACCGCCGTCAGCAAGCCCGGTGTGGGCCAGGTCATCGAGGAGAAGCTGCGCGGTATCGGCATCGCCCTGAACCATCCGCTGGG
>DMIX01000342.1 GCA_003451975.1 Propionibacteriaceae bacterium | reverse complement strand
GATCGGTGCTGATACGTCCGAGTTGCTCGGTGATCGCTGACCGCGCCCAGGTGACTAGGGGCGCGGCCAACTCCACCACCCGGACCGCGGTGGCGCCTCGGTCCAGCAGCCGCGCGGCGGTGAAGCCCAGGCCCAGTCCACCGACCAGGACCCGTCCGGGCGGATCTCCGGCCGCGTCGGCGAGGGCGTGCTCGGAGGTGACTTCGACCGAATCCATGGCGAAGACCCCGTTGACGACCAGTTCGACGATGTCGCCGCGTCGGCGTAGCACTACCTCACCGTGATCGGTGTCGGCGCGGCTCAGCGTGATTGGCTCCACCCTGCCATCATGGCAGGCCGCTGACGCAGCGGCCGAGACAATGAGAGAACGGTATTCGCGTTTGCCTTGGGATGGCCCTTTGTGAGGGCTATGGTTGCCGCATGAAACGTAATGGGGCGCTGCAGATCATCTTCGCCATCTTCCTCGGACTGGTGCTGGTCGCCTTCGTCTGGATCGGGCTGCTCACCTTCTATCCGATGCCCGAATGGAGTGAGGATGGCGACAAGGCCATCCAGATGTGGCAACTCACTTCCGGGATCTTGTTGCTGGTCATCGCCACGGCGATTTCGGCCGTCTCGCTGTCGTTGCCGGCGCGGCTCGAGGTGATCTCCAATGGGTTGTTGCTCGGGGGGATCTTCACGATGCTGTCCTCGGTGGGGGTCGCGTTCACTCTGGAAGTCAGCGGCTGGCGATTCGCGGTGGTGACTGCTGCGCTGGTGGTCACGGTTGGAATCGGTTACCTGCGCTTCGCTCGAGGATCGCGTCGCGGTGCGCCGGTCGCCGACCTGCCACACGATGCCGCTGCAGTGGGGGCGCCAGTCTCCGGTGCTGTGGTCGATCCAGCCCTCGCCGCTCGGGTGGCGACGCTGGAGTCTCGGCTGGACGCGCTGCGGCGCGCCCTGGACGATCCAGCGCCCCCGCCCGCTGAGCCTGACGCCGTCGTTGGCTGAGCTTGTCGACGCTTGTGGATTGCCCTTCGACAGGCTCAGGGCACGGTCTATCGTTGGCTGAGTTTGTCGACGCTTGTGGATTGCCTTTCGGCAGGCTCAGGGCACGGTTTGTCGTTGGCTGAGTTTGTCGACGCTTGTGGATTGCCTTTCGGCAGGCTCAGGGCACGGTCTATCGTTGGCTGAGCTTGTCGAAGCCCGGATGCGATGAAGCCCGACACCGTTGTCGGTGCCGGGCTTCATCGATTGGTCACAGCAGTTCAGCGGCCTCGGTCAGCACCTTTCGCAGGATCGCAGTGATTTCGGCGAACTCTTCCTCGCCGATGGTCAGCGGCGGAGCCAACTGGATGACAGGGTCGCCGCGGTCGTCGGCGCGACAGTACAGGCCGGCCTCGTACAGCGCCTTGGAAAGGAAGCCGCGCAGCAGTTTCTCGGATTCCTCCTCGTTGAAGGTCTCGCGAGTGGCCTTGTCCTTGACCAGTTCAATGCCATAGAAGTAGCCGGCGCCGCGAACGTCGCCGACGATCGGGATGTCCAGCAGGGTCTCCAGGTGAGCCTTGAACGACGGCCCCAGCTCCTTGACCCGCTGATTCAGACCCTCGGCTTCCATGAGGTCCAGGTTGGCCAGGGCGACAGCCGCCGAAACCGGATGGCCTCCGAAGGTGTAGCCGTGAGCGAAGGCGGTGGTGCCGTGGCGGAACGGCTCGAACAGCCTCTCCGAGGCGATCATGGCGCCGATCGGTGAATAACCCGAACTCAGACCCTTGGCGCAGGTGATGATGTCGGGCACGTAGTCGAAGTCGTTGCAGGCGAACATTGAACCGATACGTCCGAAGGCGCAGATGGTCTCATCGGAGACCAGCAGTACGTCATATTGGTCGCAGATCTCCCGTACCCGCTGGAAGTATCCCGGCGGCGGCGGGAAACAGCCGCCGGAGTTCTGAACCGGCTCCAGGAAGAGTGCGGCCACCGTGTCGGGGCCTTCGGCTTCGATCAGCTCAGCGATCTGGTTGGCTGCCCACTGGCCGAAGGCATACTCGTCGTCGGCCAACTCCTCAGGGGCGCGGTAGAAGCAGGTGTTGGGCACCTTGAAAGCGCCGGGCACCAGCGGCTCGAAGACCTCTTTGATGTCGGGAATGCCGGTGATCGACAGGGCGCCGTGCGGAGTGCCGTGGTAGGCGATCGAACGGGAGATCACCTTGGTCTTCTCGGGCTTGCCGGTCAGCTTGAAGTATTGCTTGGCCAGCTTCCAGGCCGCCTCGACCGCTTCGCCGCCACCGCTGGTGAAGAATACCCGGTTGAGATCGGCCGGGGTATATCCGGCCAAGCGTTCGGCGAGTTCGATGGCAGCCGGGTGGGCGTAGCTCCACAGTGGGAAGAAGGCCAACTGCTCGGCCTGCTTGGCTGCGGCCTGAGCCAATTCGGTGCGTCCGTGGCCGACCTGGACGGTGAACAGTCCCGACAGTCCGTCGATGTAGCGGTTACCGGCGGCGTCCCAGATGTGATGGCCGGAACCGCGCACGATCACGGGAACCTCTGCGCCCTTCCCGCCCGCTTCGACCGGCTCGTAGACGGAATGGCGGGTGAAATGCCCCCACAGGTGGTCTCGTGCCGCATCGGTCAGCGAGGTGCCGGTGCTGGTGGTGAGCGGTTGGTTCGGATCAGTCAGACTCATCGAGTTCCCCAGTTGTAGTGTTGCTTGTTGAGCTTCAGGTATACGTAGGTTTCGGTATTCGTCACCCCGGGTAGTGCCCGGATCTTCTGCATGAGAACTTCGAGCAACTCGTCGTCGTTCTCGCACACCACCTCGACCAGAATGTCGTGGGCGCCTGCGGTAGTCACCACGTAGTCGATCTGAGGAATGTCGCACAATGCCTCGGCGATCGGTGATGCGTCACCGGAGGTTTTCACCCCGATCATCGCTTGTCGGTGGAACCCGACGCGCAGTGGATCGGTCACGGCGACGATCTGCATGGTGCCGGTATCGATCATGCGCTGAACCCGTTGTCGGACCGCGCCTTCGGACAAGCCGACCTCGGTGGCGATGTTCACATATGACATGCGGCCGTCGGCCTGCAGCAGTTCGATGATGCGCTTGCCTACGTCATCGATCGATGGATCCAGGGGTGACATGTCTTGATCATGCACTCCGGATTGCGTAGTTTTCAACCCAGCGAACTACGAATCGAGCAGTAACCCCCGCGAAACAAATGCGGATTATCGTGTTCACCATCCAAGTTGAGGGTAGGAGGGGACCATGGGCGTCTCGCCGATGCCATCGAGGTTCGATGGCTCCTGCTGTCTTGATGGCGAATCCAACGCCGTGCGCTCGTTGTGCCCAGGGGACACCATGGATGCCACGACCACGGCTCAGTACCTGACCCAGGGTGGACACTTCGACTTATGTGATTGCTGATTAGGAGGCGACCATGAACGACCGACCAGATCAAGAACTTCGCAGGCTCGTGCGATCCATTTCCAGCGCATCGCTGTCGCGGCGCGCGGCCTTTGGCGGATTGGCTGCTGTGGCTGCCGCCGGAGTGCTTTCCGCATGCGGGAGCCCTGCCCAGGGCGGCAAGACTGCAGCGCCAGCACCGACCGATCTCTCCGATGTCGACAAGATCGTCAACTGGTCCAACTGGCCGCTGTACATGGACGAGGCCGATGACGGCAGCTATCCCACTTTGCAGGCGTTCACCAAGCAGACCGGTATCAAGGTCAACTACAACACCGACTACAACGACAACGAGGAGTTCTTCGCCAAGGTCCAGCCGCTGCTGGCAGCCGGGCAGGACACCGGGCGCGATCTGTGGGTGAGCACCGACTGGATGGTTGCCCGATTGATCTCGCTGGGCTACATCCAGCCGCTGAACAAGGACAACATCCCCAATGCGGGCAATCTGCAGCCCTCGTTGCAGGACGTCAGCTACGACCCCGGACGCGTGTACTCGCTGCCGTGGCAGGGCATCTTCGCGGGGATCGGTTACAACTTGGCGCGCACCGGTGGCCGCAAGGTGACCAGCATGGATCAGCTCCTTCATGACAAGCAGTTGAAGGGCAAGGTTGTTCTGCTCAGCGAGATGCGTGACACCGTCGGCCTGATGCTGATGGAGCAAGGCAAGCGCCTGGACAACTTCACCGCTGATGATTTCGCGGCAGCGCTCACGGTGATTCAGGATGCCAAGGATGCCGGGCAGCTTCGGGGTTTCTCGGGTAACAACTACGCCGATGACCTCGACAAGGGTGTGGTCGCGGCCTCCGTGGTGTGGGCCGGCGACGTCGCGCAGATGGCTGTGGGGAACAAGAACCTGGGAGTGACCCTCCCGGACACCGGTTTCACCTTGTCCTACGACAACCTGGTCATCCCCGCTATGGCCCAGCACAAGACCAACGCCGAAAAGCTGATCAACTACTACTACAACCCGGAGGTCATGGCGCAGGTCACCGGCTGGGTGAACTACCTCAGCCCGGTCGCCGGCGTGAAGGACGTCTTGCTGAAGAGCTCCGACCCGGACGTGGTTGCTGTGGCGAAGAGCCAGCTCGTCTTCCCCGATGACGCGACCATGGCCCGCGCTCAGAAGTTCCGCGCGCTGACGTCAGAGGAAGACTTGTCGTTCACCCGTCAATACCAGGCGCTGGTAACCGGCTAGTCATGAATTCAGGAATGCAACGTATTGCGACGGGGGAGCTCCGACTGGTGGAGCTCTCCCGCCACTACGGTGACTTCGTCGCCGTCGACGGTATTGATCTGGACGTTCCGGGGGGGTCGTTCTTCGCGCTGCTCGGGCCGTCCGGGTGCGGAAAGACCACCACCTTGCGGATGGTCGCTGGCCTGGAGGAGCCTTCGGCTGGGCGGATCATGCTGGGGGCCGATGACATCACCAACACCAGAGCGCATCAGCGTCGGGTCAATACCGTCTTTCAAAGCTATGCACTGTTTCCGCATCTGAGCATCATCGACAATGTCGGCTTCGGCCTGCGGCGACTGAAGGTTGCCGACTGGAAGTCGAAAGCGATGGAAGCCTTGGCGATGGTGAAACTCGCCGACCGGGCCAACCAGCGTCCCCGGCAGCTGTCCGGAGGCATGCAGCAGCGGGTCGCTCTGGCTCGCGCGATCGTCAACCGGCCGGAAATCCTGCTGCTCGACGAGCCGTTGGGTGCCTTGGACCTGAAGCTGCGCCGCGAGATGCAGAT
>DMIX01000373.1 GCA_003451975.1 Propionibacteriaceae bacterium | reverse complement strand
GCCCGTTGGCTGAGCCTGTCGAAGGCCGCCCCCTTGCCGCGTCCGCGTGGGGCAGACTGGGGCCATGCGGATCCACATCGGGAGTGACCACGCCGGTTTCGAACTGAAGCAACACCTGGTTCAGCATCTGCGCGATTCAGGCCACGACGTCGTCGACCACGGGCCGGCGACCTATGACCCGGAGGATGACTATCCGGTCTACTGTCTGCGTGCCGCAGTGGCGCTGGCTGCGGAACGTGCGGACGGTCGCGACGGGCTGGGTGTCGTCATCGGAGGCTCCGGAAACGGTGAGCAGTTGGCCGCCAATGCCGTCCCCGGGGTCCGGGCAGCCGTGGCCTGGTCGCAGCAGACTGCCGAGTTGGCCCGGGCCCACAACGACGCGGCCGTGATCGCCTTGGGCGCACGGATGTACTCGGTCGAGGAAGCCACGGGTTTCGTTGATGTCTTCCTCCGCACGCCTTTCAGCGGAGATGCTCGGCATCGGCGTCGGCTCGAGATGCTCAGCGCCTATGAGAGCGACGGTGTGCTACCGCCGCTTCCTGGTGAGGATCGGGCATGACCGACCCCACACCGATCGAGGACTATGCCCTTATCGGTGACACCGAGACGGCGGCGTTGGTCTCCCGCAATGGATCCATCGACTGGCTGTGCCTGCCGCGGTTCGACTCGCCGGCGAGTTTGGCAGCGCTGTTGGGTGGGCCCGGCCACGGACGCTGGCTGCTCGGACCGGCTACTGCGGCCACCACGACCCGGAGCTATTTGGGCGACACCACGGTCGTGGAGACGATCCACACCACCGCTACCGGTTCGGTGCGGATCCTGGATTTCATGCCCTTCGGTGACGGACGCTCCGATCTGATTCGTTTGGTGGAGGGAGTCTCCGGCCAGGTGGAGTTGATCCACGAGTGGACGGTGCGTCCGGGCTATGGGGCGATCGTGCCGTGGGTGTCACGGCGGCGTGATGACAGCGGTGTGGAGGTGCTCGCCGCAGTGGCCGGACCGGACCGTTTCACCTTGCGAGGCCCGCGAATCCCGGTCGCCATGGGAAATTCACATCATGATCGATTCACAGTGGATGCCGGGGAGGAGTTGCGCTTCTCGCTGACCTGGACACCGTCATGGCGGCCGCTGCCGCCAGACATCGACGCCGATCGTGAACTGGTGCGCACGATCGAGTTCTTCACCGATTGGGCCGGGCGGGTCGATTATGACGGTCCGTATCGCACCGAGTTGGTGCGATCGTTGCTGGTGCTCCGCCAGCTCACCGACAGCGACCGTGGTGGCATTGTGGCCGCCCCCACCACCAGCTTGCCGGAGGAGTTCGGCGGCGTGCGTAACTGGGACTACCGCTACGCCTGGCTGCGTGACGCGGCATTGACGGTGCGGGCGTTGCTGCGATCGGGGCATGCCGGCTCCAGCCGACTGTGGCGCGACTGGCTGGTGCGCGCGGTGGCCGGGGATCCCGAGGACGTCCAGATCATGTACGCCGTGGACGGGGCGCGCGACCTGCCCGAACGGGAATTGCCGCATCTACCCGGCTATGCGGATTCGCGTCCGGTACGGATCGGCAACGGCGCGGTCACCCAGCAGCAGGGCGACGTGATCGGAGAGGTGATGCTGGCTCTCGGGGAGGCGCGCGACGCAGGCCTCGCCGAATCCCCGGACTCCTGGAATGTGCAACTGGTGTTGCTGGAACACCTGGCCCGCACGTGGGACGAACCTGACAGCGGCCTTTGGGAATCCCGCGGGCCGACGCATCACTACACGCAATCCGGGGTGATGGCCTGGGTGGCTTTCGATCAGGCGGTCCGCGCTGTCGAGCAGCACGGTTTGGACGGTCCGGTCGAGCGCTGGCGGGAACTACGCGACGCCATCAAGCGCGCCGTGCTCCAACGTGGCTTCAACGCCGAAGCGAACACCTTCACCCAGCACGATGCCACCACTGAGGTGGATGCGGCCCTGCTGATGATTCCGATCGTCGGGTTCCTTCCCGGCGATGACCCGCGCATGCTGGGCACCGTGGCGGCGGTCGAACGGGACCTGCTGCGCGATGGTCTGGTGCTGCGCTACCGCACCGAGGCGGTCGCCGACGGTGTGGCTGGCGATGAGAATCCCTTTGTGGCCTGCGGCTTCTGGCTGGCCAGTGCCTACGCGCTGGCCGGACGCCTCGACGACGCCCACGCCCACCTGCAGCGCATGCTGGCATTGCTCAACGATGTCGATCTGATCTCCGAGGAGTACGACCCGACCCATCACCGCATGGCCGGCAACTTTCCCCAAGCCCTAAGCCACCTGGCCTTGGTCGGCGCGATCTACGATCTCGCCGACGCCGAGTCCCAGCCCCCGCCTGCCTGACCCGAAGGCCCTCCCCATCTTCGTCCCTCCTCCGGTTGGTTGAGGAGGACGCGCTGCGTCCGTCTCGATACCTGGTGCTTCTTCACTTCGGCTGGTTGAGGAGGACGCGTAGCGTCCGTCTCGGAACCTCGCAAGCTGGTTTGTGGAGTTGCTTCGGGGGTTTCGAGACGCTCTCTTCGTTCGCTCCTCAACCAGCCGGAGTGGGGGTGGTTGCGCTTTGGTCGGAAGGTTTCGCTTTTCGGTTGGTTGAGGAGGCCCGGAGGGCCGTCTCGGAACCCCGGTGCTTCTTCACTTCGGCTGGTTGAGGAGGACGCGTAGCGTCCGTCTCG
>DMIX01000162.1 GCA_003451975.1 Propionibacteriaceae bacterium | reverse complement strand
CATCACTACCAATTCCGCGTGGTGGCTGTCGCCACCGAGCGCCTGGACGTGCCTGATGACGCCAGTTCGGCCGCGGCCCGCCTCACATTGAGCTTCGTCGCCCTGGAAGACGCCGGCTTCACCGCTCTGTTCACCAATCCGGCAAGCTGAGGCGTCCGGCGCGGATGGCACTCCTGATCGACCAGCCGCACTGGCCTGCTCACGGCACCCGCTTCGCCCACCTGGTCTCCGACATCTCATTGGTCGAACTGTGGAATTTCGCCCGAAGCCAGGGCTTACCGGCGCGGGCCTTCGACCACGACCACTTCGACGTGAGCGAAGCGCGCCATGGCAGCATCGTGGCGGCCGGAGCGGAGCCGGTCGAGGCCCGCGAGTTGGTGCATCGACTCCAACTCAGTGGGCTGCGGATGCCGCAAGCCCATCGGCTGCCCAGCCGAAGGCGTGCCGAGACCAACCTGCGGCGCTCCTGGGAGCTGCTGCTGCCCACCGAACCCGAGCTGGGTCGCCGTCTGATCACGGAATGGTCGCAGCCGCACCGGCACTATCACGACACCAGGCACCTGGTGCACCTACTGGCGGCGCTGGCGCAGCTCGATCCTCAGGTCGATCCGACCGTGGCTTTGGCCGCATGGTTCCACGACGCGGTGTATCGCGGTGAGCCCGGTGACGACGAGCGGGCCTCTGCGGAACTCGCCGAGTGGGAGCTCCGCAGAGCCGGTCTACCCGCACCGACGATCACCGAAGTTGTGCGGCTGGTTCTGCTCACCATCGATCACCAGTCGGCACCGGACGACCCCCGCGGCACCGCATTGATCGACGCCGATCTCGCCATCCTGGGCCAACCGCAGGGGAGATACCTGATGTACCTCAATGGGGTGCGAGCTGAGCACCCAAATCTCAGTGATGATGACTTCGAGATGGCACGGAGGCGGGTGGTTGGGGCATTATTGTCCCAGCAGTCGTTGTATCGATCACAGATCGCACAACAACTGTGGCTTGACCGGGCTCGGGAGAATCTGTCCAGCGAAGAGTTTCACTGGCAGACGGTGAGGGGTCACCAGCAGCTCGATTGAGCGACCAGGTACCAGGTGCAGTCGGGGGGAAAACGATGGCACGGGCTGCCAATGCATGGCTAGCCGCTGCGGCGTGCGTTGTCGCAGGCGTCGTTGTCGCGCCTCCGGGAGCGGTCTCCAATCTCACCACTGGCCCTGAAGTTCAGGTCACCGTCACTGTCACCTACGGCCAGAACACCGTGCCACCCGTCACGCCGTCGGTGGCGACGCCCAGCGTCTCGGAGTCGGTGAACATCACCAGCATTCCCACGCAGCCGAGCACCAGCGTGACGAATCCAGGCACCGGCACCACGACCGTGCCGAGCAGCGGCGCCACCAGCCGCGCACCGAAGCCGACCGCGCCGACGACGAAGAAAAACCCGGCTCCGGCTCCCACACCGACCGAAGCCACACCCGACCCCAATACCGGCCCCACCGTGATTCCGGTGCCGGTACCCACGCCGACTGGGGGCAGCACACCGTCGCCGACGGTGACGATCACGGTGATGCCGACACCAACCCCCTCACCGACAACCGAATCACCGACGCCCAGCGTGATCTGCCCATCGCCGGACCCGAGTCAGGATCCATCTACCTGGCCGACCACGTGGCCCACCGACTGGCCGACTGAGTGCATCTCTCCGACGATGACTCCGACGCCGACGCCCTCGGAGTCATCGACCCCCGCCCCGGATCCGATCACCACCGATCCGACGACCACCCGCTCCCCGTCGGAGAGCCAGAGCGCGGCCAGCCCGACGGCGATCCACACGACGGCTGTGAAGACCACTCCCACCTCCGCATCCGCCAGCCCGACCGGCGATGTGGAGACGCGACGGGATCGCTGGCGCAACCGGACTCAGCAGGCGCTGGGTGAACTTCGCACCTGGTTGAGCATGTGGAGCCACCACTGATCTTGCGATACGCAGCCCCCAGCGTCGTAGTGATGGTGTTGTCTCTCGGCCTCACCGGCTGTGCGCTGACACCACCGACGGTCGGCGGCAACCGCCCTACTACGGTGACCGCCTCACCGTCGACTCCTGCCACACCGTCACCGTCGGCTTCCGCGCCGTCCAGCCCCACCGCCACACCCGATGCCACCCCGACACCCGACACCCGCACCGGCAAGCAACTCAACAAGCCCTACGAGGTGCGCGGCATCCCGGTGATCTCCAAGAAGCACCGCATCTCGGCTAGCTACGGCCCAGCAGATCCGACCGGACCAAATCACTTGGACGCCGAGACTGCTGCGGCATTGGCCACCATGACGGCTGCAGCCAAAGCCGACGGCGTAACGGTAAAAGTGAAGTCCGGCTATCGCAGCTACGCGGTGCAGAAGGCCAGCTACGACCGCGCCTTGCGAACTCAGCCGCAGAACATCAACTTCTATGCACCACCGGGCGCCAGCGAGCACCAGACCGGATTGGCCGTCGACCTGTGGGACGGGCGGGTGTGGTATCGCGCCATGGAGAACACTGCCACCGGAAAGTGGCTGCACAAGCACGCTCACGAATACGGCTTCATTCTGCGGTTCCCCGACGGCAAGGAAGCCATCACCGGCGTGCCCTACGAGCCGTGGCACTTCCGTTACATCGGGACCGCCGACGCCCTCAAGTTCGGCAAGGGAAACCGCCTCACACTCGAGGAGTACCTCGGCCTGGACTGAGGCGCGAACTCAGAACCCCCGCTTCGGTCCACTGACGTGGTGCAGGATGGAGCCATGGCGTCTGAGGCGAATCCCGGGGTCGGCAAGAGCATCGGAATCCTCACCAGCGGCGGTGATGCTCCGGGCATGAATCCGGCCGTGCGCGCTGTGGTGCGCACCGCGCTCAGCCTGGGAGCAACGGTCTACGCCATGTACGAGGGCTACCAAGGCATGATCGACGGCGGCCCGGGGATCCGTGAACTGACCTGGGAAGACGTCAGCGGCATCCTTGGCCAAGGCGGCACCGTCATCGGAACCTTCCGCTCCAAGGATTTCCGCGAGTATTCAGGGCGCAAGCGGGCCGCAGCCAACCTGATCAGCCGGGGAATCGACCGACTGATCGTGATCGGCGGGGACGGATCACTGTCCGGGCTGGACCAGTTCCGCTCCGAATGGACCCAGATCCTGGCCGAATTGGTCACCGAGCAGACCATCACGGCCGAGCAGGCCGCCGCCCATCCGGCGTTGATGTTCGCCGGGTTGGTGGGCTCGATCGACAACGACTTGGTCGGCACCGACATGACCATCGGTGCCGACACCGCCTTGCACCGCATCACCTCAGCCATCGATGACCTGTCCAGCACGGCCGCCAGCCACCAGCGCGGCTTCGTGGTCGAAGTGATGGGACGCCATTGCGGCTATCTGGCTCTCATGAGCGCGATTGCCGGGGCCTGCGACTACGTGCTGATTCCCGAGCTTCCCCCCGAGCCGGGCTGGGAGGAGCAGATGTGCGCCGAATTGCGGCGCAACCGCAAGGCGGGACGGCGAGACTCGATGGTCGTCGTCGCAGAGGGCGCCCGAGATCGACAGGGCCAGCCCATCACCTCTGAGTATGTGCGCCACGTCATCGAGGAGCACCTGGGCGAGGGTGCCCGCACCACGATTCTGGGCCACGTGCAGCGCGGTGGCGCCCCCAGCGCCTATGACCGCTGGGCTTCCACCTGGCTGGGCTATGAGGCAGTCTGCGAGGTTCTCGCCGCAGAGCCTGGTTCGGTCGGCCCGGTGATCGGTTTCCGGGGGAACCGGATCTGCCGGGTACCGCTGGGCGACGCAGTGGCCCGGACCCGTCAGGTGCCGGAGTTGATCGCCGCCGGCGACTACGACCAGGCTATGGCGCTGCGCGGCGGGTCCTTCACCGAGGCGGCTCGGATCTTCACCGAGATGGTGCACCCCAGCCGCATCGACGCCGATGCCGGCTCCAAACGAGTGGCGATCATCCATGGTGGCGGACTCGCACCCGGAATGAATGCCGCAGCAGCAGACGCCGTCCGGCTGGGCATCAGCCGCGGCCACACCATGTTGGGGGTGCAGGGTGGTTTTCCCGGCCTGCGCGACGGCGCCATCAGCGAGCTGGAATGGGCCGATGTCGAGGGCTGGGTGGTCGGCGGCGCTGACCTGGGCACTCGTCGCACCGTCCCTTCGGTTGCAGATCTCTACCAGATCAGCCGCTCGTTGGAGGACAACAGCATCGACGCGCTGCTGGTCATCGGAGGCTGGAACGCCTACCAAGCCGCGCACCTGATGCACTCCGAGCGGGAACGTTTCCCCGCCTGCGGGCTGCCCATCGTGTGTGTGCCGGCGAGCATCGACAACAACCTTCCGGGTTCGGAGCTGAGCATCGGCGCCGACACCGCCTTGAACGTCATCACCGAGGCGATCGACCGGATCAAGACTTCCGGACAGGCGTCTCGGCGAGCCTTCGTCGTGGAGACCATGGGCAGGCAGTGCGGCTACCTAGCGCTGATGAGCGCCCTGTCGGGTGGCGCCGAGCGGGTCTACCTCCACGAGGAAGGCATCAGCCTGGATTCGCTGATCGCCGACGTGGCCTGGCTGCGCAACAGCTTCGCCGCCGGCCGCAAGCTCTTCTTGGCGGTCCGCAACGAGGACGCCAATCCGCTCTACACCACCGATTTCCTGGCCCGACTGTTGGAGCAGGAGAGCCACGGCCTGTACGACGTGCGCCAGAACATTTTGGGACATGTCCAACAGGGCGGCTGCCCCAGCCCCTTCGATCGACTGCTGGCCGTGCGGCTGGTCTCCCGGGCGCTCGACCTGCTTGCCGAGGTGTTCGCCGGTGAGACCGGCGAGAGCTACTACCTCGGACTGGTCGAATCCAAGGTGACCCACCGTCGGTTGAGCCACATGATGGAGGAAATGGACACCGAGTACCGTAGGCCCAAAGAGCAGTGGTGGCTGGCACTGCGGCCAGTGATGAAGGCAGTCGCCGACGCCGCAGTGTGAATCCTGGTGAGGAGAACAGATGCCTGAGGTTCCTCAGCCGGCGCCGGATCGCATCGTGCCGGTGGCCGGTCGTCCGCTGGTGGTTGGCGTCGGTCCTCGTCGAGCGACCCTGCTGGCTCACACTGCTGCTGTGTGGGCCCACGCGCTGGGTTCGGAAATCTACTTCGCCTACGCCGATCCCAGCCGAATGGTCGAGGAGGAGTTTCCCGACGGTCGCATCCGCCATGTCGGAGTCGACCCCGATTCCGACGACCAAGGTTGGCAGCGCACCGAGCAGGAGATCATCGATTGGCTGACCGGCCTGAACCTGCCGGTCGCCTGGGAGTTCCGCTACCTCGCTGGACGCGCCGACCGAGCCCTCACCCACCTGGCGCGCTACACCGATGCTTGCGCCATCGTGGTCGGAGCTCGGAATCCGCATTCGCCACGCTGGGGACAAGGCCACTCGCTGGGCCAGAACCTGGCCCGTCACCAGCATCGCCCGGTGCTGGCGATCCCGTTGAACGTTGTGGACTGGAAGCAACGGTGAGTCGAGCCGTCAATGCCTCGCTGATCGTGATCGGCGGTATGGCAGGTACCGCTGTGCGCGCGAGCTTGGAGGCGTGGTTTCCGGCCACCGCCGGGCAGTGGCCGTGGGCCACGTTCTGGATCAACGTCTCCGGTTCGCTGCTGCTCGGCGTCCTGCTGGAGACCCTGGCTGCCTTCGATGACGCGGGGTGGCCGCGTTCGGTGCGGCTGGGCGTCGGCACCGGTTTCTTCGGTGGCTACACCACCTACAGCAGCTTCTCCGTGGAGACGGTGGCGCTGCTGCGCTCCGGCGACTGGTTCGGCGGGATCGGCTATGCGGTCCTCAGCGTCGGGATCGGAATCGCCGCCGCCCTGCTCGCCATGGTGGTGGTGCGGCGGCTTCGCCATGCCGGGGAGGCGACATGATCTGGATCGCGCTCGGCGGCGGAGTGGGGGCATTGGCCCGCTATCTGCTCGACACGTCGGTGAACGCCCAATCCCGACGCCGTTGGCCCAAGCTGGGGCTCCCTGTGGGAACGGTGCTGATCAATGTCACCGGTTCGCTGCTGCTGGGTCTGTTCGCCGGGTGGCTGATGTTCCACACCGGGGACGCCTCGTGGAAACTCGCTGTGGGAACCGGGTTGCTCGGCGGCTTCACCACTTTCAGTACCGCCAGCGTGGAGGCCGCGCGACTGATCATCGCCGGTCGGTGGCAGGCCGCCGTCGTTCATGCCGTCGGCATGCTCACCGCCGGGGTGGGAGCAGCAGCTCTTGGCGTGTGGATCGCCGCCTGAGTCGCTGACGACGGCGGCTGGTCACCTTTTTGGGATCGGTCGTAACTTCTCCGGTCCTCGGCGCGGTGTTTACCTGTGGAGGGTGATCGTCGCGCTCCGGGCTCGCCAGAGTCGCCACAGGTACAGGAGTACCGATGTCTTCACGTCGAACCACTCGCATCGTGGTAGCCGCAGCGCTCGCCGGTTTGCTGAGCACCGTCGCGGTGACCTCTGCCGATGCCGCCGCCGCCCCGATCATCACCTGGCAGGGGGCGATCACCGATCAGGCCAGCTATGTGTACGGCCAGGTGCCCGTCGCCAACACCTGTACTGCGGTCGACGAGGCCGCCCAGCCGGTGGACTGCACCGTGACCGGCTACGACACGAGCGTGGGCACTCACGAGTTGACCGCTGCCGCAACCGCCGCTGACGCCACGACCGCAACCGAGACCATCAGCTACACCGTCACCGCGTGGAACCTGCGGGGCTTCTACCGGCCGGTCCGCATGGACGACCGCTGGAACAACCGCAAGGGTCGCTCGACGGTCCCGTTCAAGTTCCGGGTCTTCGAGGGCACCACCAAGGCCACCAGCACCGATGTCGTGACCGCCTTCACCTCGCAGCAACTGGTGTGCTCGACCATGGCGCCGATCGGTGATGCGACGTCGATCCTCTCGACCAAGAAGGGCTACCGGCTGCGGTACCGCGACGGCAAGTTCATCATGAACTGGAAGACCCCCAAGGCGCCCAAGGCCAAGAAGGTGAAGGTTACGAAAGTGACCAAGGTTCATGGCAAGAAGGTCGTGCGTACCGTCAAGCGCGTTCGCGCCGTCAACTGCTACCAGGTGACCATGACCACCGCTGATGGCTCGGCCTTGACCGCACTGTTCAAGCTGCGCTGATTCCTGAGATCCCCCCCGGAAGGAATGCGGGGCCCGTGCTGCCGGCGCGGGCCCCTTTTCCATGTCTGGGAGCAGTCGGCAACCGCGAATCGAGGGCTTCACCGGGCTCAGGCTTCGTCAAGCTCAGCCAACGGGGTTGCGATGCTGTTCCTTCGAGCACCCGCTCCCTGAGCCAACCCCCGCTCCCTGAGCCAACCCCCGCTCCCTGAGCCTGTCGAAGGGCACACCACTCCTCACTACACGCCGCGGGCCCCACGCATTCTGCGTGGGGCCCGCGGCGTTCAAGCGATGAAGACTGAGTCAGACCTCCTGGCTCTCCTGGCTCAACCATTCGTAGTGGCGGTAGCGCAACACCGCGTCCTCCTGAGCCTGCACGGCCATCTTCTCGGCCAACTCGGGATTGGTGCGGGCCACCGTCTTGTAGCGCGTCTCGTGGGCGTAGAAGTCCGCGATCGGCGTGCTCGGCGCCTTGGAGTCCAGCTTGAACTGCGGCTTGGCTCCGGGAGTCGGCTCCGGGTTGTACCGGTATAGCGGCCAGTGACCGGAGGTCACCGCTTCCTTCATGTGGGCCGCAGAGTCAGCCAGATCAATGCCGTGCTCGATACAGGTCGAGTACGCCAGGATCAGCGACGGGCCGGGGTAGGCCGCAGCCTCCCGGACCGCACGGACGGTCTGCATCTCGTTGGCATTCAACGAGATCTGAGCCACATAGACGTCGCGGTAGGCCTGGGCGATCATGCCCAGATCCTTCTTGCGTCCGGGCTTGCCGCTGGCTGCGAACTTCGCCGCAGCGCCGCGCGGGGTCGCCTTGGAGGCCTGCCCGCCGGTGTTGGAGTACACCTCGNNGTCGTAGGCCCAGCCGTCACCACCGATCACCCACACCGCGGTCGGAACCAGGGCGTCGGCGATTGCCGCCAGCACATCAGTACCGGCAACGTCGGGCTTGACCGCCAGGATCTCCTTCAGCTGAGCGACCCGAGCCCGCTGTTCGGCGATGGCCGGTTCGTCGGTCACGTTGATGGTGGCGTCGGTCAGCCCGGCAACCAGTTCCTCGCTCAGGCCCAGGTCGGAAGCCAGCGAGGTCACCAAGGTGCGCGCCTGCTCCGAACGTTCCTGGACGCCCAGTTCCAGACCCATGCCGAACTCGGCGTTGTCCTCGAA